>JAHEIN010000046.1:1372-19274 GCA_024639335.1 bacterium
TCCAGAGTGATCGTCTGTTGGAGGTGGGCGAATTCGTTGGCGAGCGCCTGGTTCTGGTTCTTGACGGCCACCATTGCCAGGTGCCGCTCGGTGACGCCGTACTTCTCCATGATGAGCCGCGTGAACATGGCGGCGTGGGCCGGGAGCGTGACCCCGTAGACGTATTCCGCCATCGGATGCGTCAGAGTGGCGATGAAGTCGGTCGCATCGAGGTTGTTGACCTCTCGCATCCGCTCGGCTCCCGTGACGAGCACCACATCGCACATTCCGGAAGCGATGGCCAGAAACCCCTGCTTGATGGCCGACGCTCCCGAAGCCGGACCGTTCTCGATGGTCTCGGCGCCCGCCGGGGTCAGAGAGAGCGTGTCGACGACTGCAGAAGCGAGGCCCGTTTGGTGGCTCAGACGCCCGCCACCCATGTTCGCGACGTACACCTGCTCGACCTCGGTGATACCGGCATCTTTCATCGCCATCATCGCCGGATACGCGGCGATCTCGGCGAGCGGGTACTCGAGCCGGCCAAACGTGGTGATCCCGACCCCGGCCACGTAGACGTCACGCATTCTCCACCTCCCGCTCCTGCATCCTGCGCTGCATCGTCAACGCCGTCCCGGTGGTGTCGTATTCGGCCCGGGTCGCAGCCAGCAGGTCCATCGGAGGCGTGGGAGGGTCGGACGGGGGAAGAATCCCGGCCTCGGCCTTCGCCGTCAGCTCATCGGGCACGGGCCGGCGGCCGACGATCAGCTTGCTGCGGGCCCGATCGAACAGCTCCTTGGTGAGCGCGTACGAGGGCACGCCACCGAGCTCGTGGGGCGTGTCGAACCGCTCCTCCAGCTGGTACTCGATCATCCAGCGGCGGAACCCGATCGGCGACTCGGCCACGACGAGCACTTCTTCGTGACCGAGGATGTCGATGTGGTACTCCATCTTCGCTGCAAAGGCGTGCGCCCCGATCCGAAGGCCCCGCCGGAGGGCGAGCGTGTGCAACGACATGCCAAGGCCGGGACGGACGTGACGGCCGTTCACGATGGCGGCGAGCTCGCTGCCGATCTGCGCCACGAGGACGTACTCGTCCTGAACCCGGTGGCGGTGGTACGCCAGGAGCTCGGCGTACACCCGTGCTGCGACGATGTCGTAGTAGTCCCGTTCGACGTGCATCAGCGGCTCGACGTGTTCGAGCAGGGTCGGCACATCGTCTCGGCCCACCTGTCTGATCACCATCGAGTCTCCGCTGGCGAGGGTCACCCACTTGGCCGGGTAGGGCGACAATGCCGAGTCGACGGGCCGCAGAATCTGTTCGAGGTCGACGGTCATGGGTCGACGCCTCCTTTGGTCATACCGGTTCGAGCAGTGCCATCGCCACCTTCTCCGCCGTGATCGGCATCGAGGTGACCCGCAGTCCGGTGGCATCGGCAACCGCATTGGCGATCATCGGAGCCGCCGGGATCATCGTGTGCTCACCCACTCCCCTCGCTCCGAATGGCCCATCGGGTTGGGGTACCTCCACGATGATCGGGATCACCATCTCAGGGGTGTCCAGCGAAGTCGGGATCTTGTAGTCGGTGAAGTTCGGGTTGAGGAGCCGCCCTTCGGCGTCGAAGCGCATGTCTTCGTACAGCACCGTGGCCAGCCCCTGAAGCATGCCACCGACGATCTGACCTTCGACGGTGGTCGGATTGATCGCCTTTCCGACGTCGACGGCCAGCGCCGCCCGCAGCACCTTCATCTTCCCGGTTTCGATGTCGATCTCGAGGACGACTCCGGCCGCGCCAACCGTGTAGTGGACATTCGGGTGGCCGCCCTGGCTGGTCTGCGGATCGCTCTGGGCCGAGGCGAAGTCGGGCATGAACGAGCCCGACCCGACGATGGGCCCGCCCCGCCAGGTGCCGTCTTCCATCTCGAGCCCGGAGACGACAAAGTCGCTGAGCAGCAGCTCGAAGTCGGGATCGGTCTCGCATTTCACCATCTCGTCTTCGAGGTAGAGCGTGCCCTCCTCGTAGCCCCGGGCGGCATGGACGGTGTCGATGATGCGCTCTCGTGCCTCCACGGCAGCACTGTGCACGGCATTGCCGCAGCTCCAAGTGATGTGCGACGCAACGGTCTGCCACTCGTAGGGATTCCGGTCGGTGTCGGGCGTTTCGACCCGGATCTTCGAGGGCGGTACCGCCAGCACCTCGCCGGCGATCTGCGCCATGGCGGTCAGGTAGCCCTGTCCGAGCTCCATGCCGGAGACCGTGATGTTGATGCTGCCGTCCTCGTTGAACTTGAGGAACGATGCCGACGATGCGTTTGGCGGCATCGCCGGAGCCTTCCAGAACAGCGCGAAACCCTTGCCGATCCGCTTGCGAGGGTCGCCCGATGCCTCGGTCGTGCCCCAGTCGATCGCCTCGGCAGTCCGGTCGATCGCCTCGACGAGACCCGACGGATTCATCTCCGCGCCGTAGGGAAGCTCGTCCCCCTCCGTGATGGCGTTGATCCGTCTGAACTCGACCGGATCGATCCCGAGTTCCAACGCAAGGCGCGTCATGTGCGACTCGAGCCCGAAGTGGAACTCGGAGTAGCCGAAGCCCCGGTAGGGGCCGCCCGGCGGGAGGTTCGTGTAGATGCACAGCGAGTCGATGCTCACATTCGGGATCCGGTACGGCCCGGTCGCCGAGAGCCCGGCAGCGTTGACGACGTTCGCCCCGTACTCGACGTAGGCGCCGGCATCCCAATGCATCTCGTGTCCGAGTGCCGTGATCGTCCCGTCTGAGCGGGCGCCCACCTTGATCGTTGCAACCAGCCCCTGTCGCTGATAGGTGTTGTAGAACTCCTGCTCGCGACTCCAGCGCAGTTTGACGGGATGGCCTCTCACCGCCGTCGCGAGCGCAGCGCCGATGATCTCCATGGTGACGCCCGCCTTGCCCCCGAAGCCTCCACCGACGTACGGGGTGATCACGCGGATGTCGTGGTGGGTGAGCCCGATAGGGGCAAGCGCCTCGGCGAACAGGTCTCGTTGGATGTACGGCGACTGCGAGGCGCTCCACACCGTGAGCCGACCGGCATGGTCCTGTTTGGCGACGACGACATGCGGTTCGATGGCGCAGTGGGCATAACGCGGGACCCGGTAGGTGTCCTCCAGAACCACGTCGGCCTCGGCGAAGCCGGCCTCGACGTCGCCCTTCCGGGTCTTCCGCCAATGGGCCACGTTCGTGCCTCCATGCGGAAAGAACCAGGGAACGTGCGGATACTCCCCGAGCTCAGGGTGGATCAATGTTGCATTCTCATCGAGAGCGTCGTCGGGATCGAGGACGGCCGGGAGCATCTCGTAGGTGACGCTGACGGCTTCGGCGGCTCTGCGCGCTGCAACCGGATCGCGAGCGACCACCGCAGCGACCTGCTCACCGACGAATCTGACGGTTTGCTGAGCGAAGACGTAGCGGTCCTTCATGTAGAGACCGAAGGTGAACGGGAAGTCTCGTCCGGTGACCACCTTGACCACGCCGGGCATCGCCTCGGCCACCGACGTGTCGATGTCGACGATCCTGGCGTGGGCGTGGGCGCTCTCGACGACGGCTGCGTGGAGCAGGTCGGGCCCGAACTCGATGTCGTCGACGAACTCGGCGGCACCGCTCACCTTGTCACGCCCGTCGATCCGCGGGGCGCGCGAGCCCACGTGATGGAGTTCGTTCATGTCTCTCCCCCTGAATGCGCCGGCGCCCTCGTCGCAGCCACCACCGCGTCCACGATCGCCTCGTATCCGGTGCAGCGGCAGAGGTTCCCCGCGATGGCCTCTCGAACCTCCTCCGGCGTTGGATGGGGTGTGCGGGTGACGAGTTCGGCTGCGGCCACGACGATTCCGGGGGCGCAGAACCCACACTGGAATGAGCTGTGCTCGATCAGCGCCTCCTGGACGTCGGTGAGGCCATCGTGTTCGATCCCCTCGAGCGTGGTCAGCTCATGCCCGTCGGTCTCGACAGCGAGGACGAGGCAGCTCCGCACCGACCTGCCGTCGAGCAGCACGGTGCAGGCGCCGCAATCCCCCCGCTCGCACCCCACCTTCGGGCTCTTGACACCCAGCTGCGTCCGCAAGACATCGAGCAGGACCTCTCGGGGATGCACCTCGACCGAGAGCCTCTCTCCATTGAGCTTCATCTCGATGTCGTGGCGCATGGATGCTCCTCAGATCACATGGGTTCCGTAGGGCGGCCCGGTACCGGCGAGCCGGTCGCGCGCTGCCCGCAGCCCGCGCCGGAGCATCACCCGGCACATGTGGCTGCGGTAGGAGGCGGTGGCGCGAATGTCGGTGATCGGCGAGATCTCATCGGCCACCAGCTGCGCCGCCTCCTCGACCAGCGAATCCTCGAGTTCCCGACCGGCCAGCAACACCTCGATGCTCCGAGCACGTAGCGGTACCGGGGCGACAGCTCCGAAAGCGAGTCGGTAGTTGCGATCTTCGGTCACGACGACTGCGAGGTTGGCCTGAGCGAGATCCTCTCCGGAGTAGCGAGCGAGCTTGAGAAAGGCGCCGGCATGGTCGACCGGCGGCAGAACAAGCGTGACTCCGGTGCAGACCTCCCCGGCACGGAGCCTCGTCGTGCGCGGCCCGACGAACCATTCGCCGAGCGGCACGAGCCGGTCTCCATCGGGCCCGACGACCTCCACCTGGGCGTCGTACACCATCAGTGCCGGCCCGGCGTCCAGGCTGGGCACCGCCGAGCACACGTTGCCAACCACGGTGGCCCGATTGCGCACCCCGGTCGAGGCGACCTGGCTCGCCATCTCTGCCAGCAAGGGTGCGTGCGCGGCCACGACCGGCGAGGCGATCAGATCGGCGAACGTCACGAGCGCTCCGAGGCTGATCCGGCTGTCATCGATGGTGATTTCGCCGAGCCCGGGGATGGCCTTGATGTCGACCAAGAGCGCCGGCTCGATCAGGTCGTCTCGGAGCCAAGGAACGACGTCGGTGCCGCCGGCGAGCACTTGCGCCCCGGGCCGACCGAGCACGTCGATCGCGTCCTCGAGCGTCCGGGGCAGGACGTACTCGAAGTCGTGGGCAATCGTCATGTCGACCCTCCTATCTCGTCACGGTATGGCGCGGCGTCGTCGTCGGGCCAGGGGCGAAAGTCTTCCGCCGCCGTCGGCGCGCTCGGTCGCGCAGCCAGTGATCTCACTGCTTCGACGAAGCATTCCATCGGGGCCTGTACGAGACCGGCGCCCACCATGCCCACTCCCGGCTCGCGGCCGGCTACCCCGGTGTTGATCTGTGGGACGACACCGGTCCGGACCACGCGAGTGGCGTCGATGCCGGTGGGTGTTCCCCGATCCTCGAGGATGGGGATCCGATAGCTCGGGTGCTCGGCGAGCGTGATCTCGTACATCTCCAGCGTCCGCCGGATCGCACCGTCCGCCGTCCCGCCCACGAAACCCACGATGGCGGGTGCGGCGGCCATTGCGAAGCCTCCGAGCCCGACGGTCTCGGTGATGGCAGAGTCGCCGATGTCGGGATTTGCGTCGGCGGCCGTGTACGAGCCGAGGTAGAGCCCGTCGACGATCGGCGCCGGGGCCGTGAACCACGTGTCACCGGTCCCGGACAGCCGGACGCCGAACTCGGTCCCGTTCCTCGCCATGGTCGTGACGAGACTCGCCCCGTCGACGCCTGCAGCGGCGTCGACGGCCAGCTTCCCGGAAGCCATGATGAGGTTGAGCATGAAGTGGTCGTTGCTGTCGATGAAGCGGAACACGTCGGAACGGTCCGTCACGGGGACGCTTTCAGACGCGATCAGGTCGGCACCGACCTGTCGAAGGAACAGCGAGGTCGCTGCACGATTGCGGTTGTGTCCGTCGTCGCCCATCTGGAGCGCCTGGGAGATGATCGTCCCCAGATCGACTGGGCCGTGGCGCCGGATGGCGTCGCCGAGAGTCGGCCCGAGGACCCGTTCCATCCATTCCAGACGCTCGATTACTTCCGGGCCGTACGCGCCGTATCGCAGCACCTTGCCAAGGCCTTCGTTCAGCGTGGCATACGCAACGCCCGACCCGGCGGCGTCCTCGACGACCACAACCGGCATCGACGCGCTCACGACACCTGCCATGGGACCAACGGCGCCGTGGTGGTGACAAGGCGACAGGAGAATCGACGGAGCGAGGGCGGCCGCCTCCTCCAGGTTGCCGGCCAGACCCTCGTAGAGCATCGCCCCGGTGAGCGCGCCCCGGAGCGGGCCGCTGCAGTCTGCCCATTCGATCGGTGGTCCGGCGTGCAGCAGGGTGCCTTCGGAGAGATCGGGCACGATCGAGTGTGCCGGAACGACGTCGACAAGTTGCGGACGGACGGCCAGGAGACGTTCGACCGCGTCACGGTTGGCAGGTCTCGCCCGCCCGTCTGCGGCCAGGATTGCGAGGGCGTGCTCCGCTCCCGGTGCGGAGGGCCGCCAGTCCGTTCGGGCAACGCGGCCGGCTTGTGTCTCGATGGCATCCGCCAGCAGATCCACCCCGGCCGCCGCCACTACGGGCTCCTGATCGAGGAGGGAGTTGAGATCACCCACCGCCGACCCCCTCCGTCAGTTGTACGGCTCGACCGGCCGCCGCCGCGTTCGATTGGTAGACCTCTGCCCCGGCCTCCATCAGCCGTCGCGCCTGATCGTCACGCCCCTGAGGGTCGCCTCGAGATCCACACAAGGACACGATGACGGCGACACCCCAGTTCCGGGCGTCTTCGACCAAGGGTACGAGTCCGGATGCCGGATCAGGATGTGCTGCGTGGCCGAGGACGACATCGACGACGACGACACCGGTCTCCGAATCGTCGATCGTGGCTGCGAGCGCGTCGAGACGGATCGCCGGGTCGATCATCGGGTGCGCCCTCCCCCTGGTGTAGCGGTCGTCACCGAAGTCGCACAGCCAATGTCCGGGTACGCCCGGTTCGTCCGCGAGCTGGCCGAGCCCCTCCTCTGCAATGGCCTTCGCCTCTGCCCGCAACGTGCCCCCCGAGAACAAGCCGCGGAGTGCCCCACTGCGACTCGTTGCGATCTCTGTCCGCCACGTCGGGGGCTCAACCCAAGGCTTCCCGAGGACCTCGACCGCTTGCCGGGCCGCTGCTTCGAGGGTGACGTCGGCCGAGCCCAGCATTGCATTCACAACCGGTGTGCGACAGGCGGAGACGGCGTCCCCAACCGATTCGGCCACGGACGGATCGGGCGGCTTCGACACGAGAACGATGACCTCCACCTCCGGGTCTGCATCGAGCGCATCGAGCGCAGCCAACGTCGAACGTGCACCGATCTCGGCGGACAGGTCCCGGGTCCCGGTCCCCAGAGCGTGTCTGACACCGACGCCGGACGCGTCGAACAGGCAGCAGAGCTGCTGGATTCCGGTTCCGGAGGCCCCGGTGATCGCCACTGGGCCGGGCTCGACGACGTTGGAGAAGCCCAGACCCAGGCCATGAACGATCGCCGTACCGCAGTCAGGACCCATCACGAGTAGGTCTTCCGTCGCCGCCTTTGTCTTGAGGGCGAGCTCGTGTTCCACCGAGACGTTGTCGCTGAACACCATCACGTGCATCCCGTGCTCGAGCGCCGCCATCGCCTCGACGAACGCATGGGGCCCGGGAACCGATATCAGCGCGAGGTTTGCTCCAACCGAATCGGCCGCAGATTCAACGGTATGCGGGGGTGGTGGCGTGAACGGTGCCCCGGCGGCCGGCCGGGGAGCAGCGGTGAGAAGCCGGTCGACCTCGGCTCGGGCAAGGTCGGCTGTCGCCTGATCGTCTGCGCGAACTGCAATGAGGAGATCATCGGCCCCTGACCCGGTTGTGTGCCCGGTATCGAAGCCCATCTCGGAGAGCAGCTCGAGATTGAGGTCTGTTCCCATCGCCACCATCGACGCCTGAACTCCATTCATGTCGGCGATCGAGCGGCTCACCTGCATGAGGCGGACCGAGTCGTGGTACCGCCGCGTCACGACGTCGACGATGTCGATCACGACGCTGCCTCGTAGCCGGCCCGAGCCCCGCACAGGACCCCGAGTGCCAGCGCACGGCCCGAGCTGGCCCCGATGCAGAGGCATCTTTCGAGCGCAGTCCCCACATCACCCCGCCCGGTCAATGCGCGCAACAAGCCGGCCACCGGATCGGCCATCTCGCCGGCGAAGGCGTGCCTGAGCAGGGTGAGAGAGAGACCGGTTGTTGCTTCGGTTGCCACGGAGACGACATCGTTGGCGACATCATCGATCATCCTCGCCGCCGCTGGGTGGCCGAGTGACGTAGTCATGTGACGGAACGCCGCAACCGCCCCGATCAACCCGTCATCTCCTTCGGGCGTGAGCCCGCGGCCGGCTCCGAGCAGCGCGACGGCTCCATCGAGGACGGCCGCCCCATCGCAGGAGGCGAGCGCGGCTTCGAGTCCCGCCAGACTGCTCTCCGGGAGGGTCCGCTCGAGCAGGGAGAGGCCTGCCGCAACATCGTTCGGTTTCGCTGCGATTGGCGCCACTCTCGGGTTCCACCAGCGCACGACCCGCCAAGCGATCGTCTGCCCGATCACTGCGTCTGAACCGATGACGACTACGTCACCCGGCTCCAAGCGGTCCCAGCCGGCGGTTGCGAGGATGGCGTTGGGGAAACGGGCCGCCACCGTCGGTGCGAGGAACACGACTTCGTCGTCCAGCGCGCACCAGGCAACGTTCGCTGCGACGCCGATCACCCTGGCGGGCCGCGGTGACGAGTTCAGCCGTGAAGCCAGGGCGAGACTGGCCAGGGCTGGAACCGGCGCCGTGTCGCTCGTCGGTCGCATGGCCTCCTCGGTCACACCTTCGGTTCCAGATCAACGATGGCGGCGACGGTCCCGCCACCGGACGGCCCTTGATGCAGGGCGCCGACCGACACGAACACGGCTGGGTCTCCTGTGGCTGCGCCAACGACCCCTCCGACCGCACCCTTGATCTGACGGTGATGGTGCACGTCGGAGTCATTGAGCATCACCTGCCGTCTCCCTCGGAGTCGGCTGGTCGGATCGGCCTCGCACTTGACGAAGACGTTGACCAGACGGCCACCAAGGTCCTGTGCCTTGGCGCTCTGTGGTAGGTCGAGACCGGCAGACCGCATCGCCTCGTACACCCCGTCGATGTCGAGCGCGTCATCCATGACGCTGTGGCCGGCTCGATAGCGACCCCCAACCGGCGCGTTGCCGACGACGACCGTCTGGGCTTGATCCAGCTCGACGCCCGATGAGCAGGACGCGACCGACGAATACAGCGACACGTCGCGACAGATCTGTTCGGCGGTCGGCATCTCGATCTCGCCCAGGCCGACGGCGATCCCGAGAGCGGTGGTGCCGTTGGAGATGTCCATCGACTCGAGCGTCTGTTCGGTGATCACATCGTTTCCTCGGGCCTTCGCCTCTGCGATGGTCTCCATCGTGAGCAGCGGGGTCTTCGTCTGGACGTAGTGGACGTCTCTCGGATCCGTGATCCCGGCGTCCTTCATCGCTCTACGGACACCCTCGGCCACCTTTTCGACCATTGCAGGCCTGCCGATGTCCTCGGGGAGAATGACGTCGCTCATGGCGATGCCGACGGTGACCCGTGGCTCGGGACCGGGCTCGGCGTCGACCCGTGCGAATACGGTGGCGTGTGGACACAGGACGCCGTCGACCCCACCGGACCACACCATCGGGATCTCCCCGACCTCGTCTTCGGAGCGAGTGCCCTTCTCCATCAGCACCCTCCGGAAGGCCTGATCGGCGAGGATGCGGGTGAAGTCGTTCACTCCCCCATTGCCCTCGGTCTTGCCGATCACGGCGATGACATCGTCCGCGCCGAACACCCCCTCGTCGATGAGCAGCTCCAGCCCTGTCGCATCCGACACGTTCTCGAGGACGACCTTGCGCACTTCGATGGCCATGACCTCACCCTTCGCCATTCGTGACCTGCCCATCGTCGATGCGTCGGGCCGGTGGAACCAGAGACCAAAGACACGGCGTGCCGCTGGACGTGCGGGCGAAACGCCCTACGGGGATCCACTCGGGTGGCCGACGGCGATCAGGTAGAGCGGCTCCTCTTCCGCCGGAAGGTCGAGGACCCTCTGAATCTCGAGGTCACCGAACGCACCGATCGGGACGGCCCCGAGTTCGAGCGCAACCGCCTGCAACAAGAGGTTCTGAGCGGCGTGACCGCCCTCGAGCTTCACATACCGCTCGGCCCGGTTGCCGTACTTGGCTTCGGTGCGGGCCTCGACGGCAGTGACGGCGAACACCGCAGCAGCGTCTGCGATGGCGTCCTGCCCGAGGGCAGCGTCGTGGAGTGCGGGACGCAGATCCTCGGCGGTACGCAGCTCGAGCGCGTGGTCGCGAGGTACGTACCGGTGAACTCCAGTGTGGTCGGCGACGTAGAGCTCGAGCGGATAGAGGCCACCGGCCGACGGAGCAGTCCGCTTGCCCGCACGCGACGTGACGCCCTGTGCAGCCCACAGCAGCTGCGACAGCTCCTCCTCGCTGAGCGGCTCAGAGGTGAATTGTCGCACCGAACGGCGCGATGCCAGGGTCTGTTCGATCGACATCGTTCCAGACGTCTCCGGAGGCGGCAACTCGATCACTTCGACCTCCGATCCGACGGGGCCGGCCGGCGCCGGAGCCTGGGAGCCGCACCCCGCCAGCAGCGCGAGTACCAGCACGATTGCGATCCGGCGCATTGCACCTCCTGGATCCTCTCTCATGCTGTGATCACCGGAGTTCCGTGGTCAGAGGACGAGGTCCCATCATCAGGCGCTTGCTCGTCTCAGTCCTCAGGGAGTAGCAGCGCGACTCCGAACCAACCGACTTCGTCCCGGCCCCGATCCCACCCGCCTCGAATGGTGGCCTCGCATGTCGCCAAGCCGTGCATGTCGAGACTCTCGTCGACCAGCGACCTCACCCACTGGTCGTCCTCGCGGCGAACGTACCCGACCGGGCGGTCGTCGATCTCGACCGCGATTGCGTCGGGATCGAACCGGTTGTCCGGTTCCGGCACCAGTCGGGCGACGACACCCACGTTGACCCCGCCGTACCGCCGTCTGCCTCCGGTGATCGCCAAGAGCTCGTCCTGATGGTGGGATTCACCGACCACGTCGATCTCATGTGCGCCGTGAATGGTGACCGGGAGCGCTCGCTTGGCGTGGCCTCGCAGCTGGGTGCGCAGTCTGGACCTGCCGCCCTCGCCGAGCATGTCGCGCAACTTTCCGATGCCTCCTCCCACGCCGCAGCCAAAGCAGTACCACCGGCAGCCTTCCGCGTCGATGTGAAGTGATGGGTGATGGTCGTCGTGGAAGGGACATCGGTAGTACTGGTCGCCCGGCAACAGGTCGACGCCGGCACGAGCCCATGTCTCCTCGAACTCCTCCTGCTCGATCGTGGTGCGGGCCATCTGGTGGTCGGCCCGCTCGATCACCGGCTCCGTCCCGGTACCGGCGAAGCCAGCAATCCAGGTGGGGAGTTTCGCCAATCCCAGGATGTCGGGACCCCCACCGGGTCTCCATCGGTAGGCCTGTCCTGACGCGTGCCGGCTGGGTGGCACCACGACCATTCCCCCTTCTGCTTTCAGCTCCACGCCGAGGGCGATGGTCACCGTCTGCAGCTCGCTGTCGACGCCGAACCAGAGATGGCTTCCACCGCCGCCGGTGTGGACCTCAGGAGTGACCGGCAGCATTCCGTGACGCTGTCCCAACGCCCTGAGTGACGAATCGCCGCCGCTGCGCGGATCGACGTCGATGACCGCGACACCGGAGACGACCCCGGTCACGATGCCGACGTTGGCGTCGGGCCACGCTTGCCACCACTCCTCGACTTGCTCGAGAGACGCCGGCTCAGACATCGACGCCTCCCAGCGCACTCGAGGGTGCTTCCCCGGAGATCGGCATTCAGCCGAGCCGCAGCTGCATCGATCGCCGAGCGGCGTATGGACCGGGATGACTGACCACCCCAGACCAACGTATCGCTGCGCCCAGTCGGCGCCCGGCCGGAGTGTCGGTGCTTGGTCGTTCATCTGCTTTCATTCATGATCGTGGCTGACCGGCCCACACCTCCAGAGGCGAAAGACGCGTTGCCTCCAGCTTCGCGCGCTGGCCCTCGCACGATTCGGCCGAAGCTCACGGAGGTGATGACAGCGCACAACCGCTGACCGAACGGGTCGGGCGATGGGTTTGCACCTCGCTGAACAACGGATGAACGGGCTGGCTAACGTGCGAGCGCGATGCCGAGCCGACTTGCCCTCCTCCAAACCACGAGTGACCTCGACGTCGCCATCCTGTTGATGACGCTGTTCGGTGGACTTGCATTGTTCCTCCACGGCATGGACCGCATGACGGAAGCCCTCAAGGCGGTCGCAGGCGACCGAATGCGCTCCATCCTGGCCAAGCTCACATCGAATCGCCTGTTCGCCGTCGGGACCGGTGCGGGGGTCACTGCGGTGATCCAGTCCTCGTCGGTCACGAGCGTGCTCGTAGTGGGATTCGTCACGTCAGGCCTCATGACCTTGACCCAGGCGGCCGGTGTGATCATGGGAGCCAACATCGGGACCACGGTCACCGCCCAGATCATCGCTCTCGACGTGACCGAGTATGCCCTGGCGCTCGTCGCCGCCGGCTTTGGATTCTCCTTCTTCGGCAGAGGCGACACGATTCGCTCCAGGGGAACCGTGGTGATGGGCCTCGGCCTCATCTTCTTCGGTATGGCGATCATGGGAGACGCCATGCAGCCTCTTCGGGACGAGCCGGCCTTCCGAGAAGCCATGGTCTCGCTCGAATCGGCATGGCTCGGCATCCTCGTCGGTGCTGGTTTCACAGCCGTCGTCCAATCGTCATCGGCCACGACCGCTCTCGTCATCGTGCTCGCCGGCCAGGGTCTCATCCCACTCGAGGCCGGGATCGCTCTGATCCTGGGCGCCAATATCGGCACATCGGTCACTGCGCTGCTCGCGACCATCGGCAAACCGCGAGATGCACTTCGAGCCGCAGCGATCCACACAGGGTTCAACGTCGGTGGTGTGATCCTGTACCTGCCGCTCATCGGTGTGCTCGCCGCAGTCGTTGAGAGCATCGGAGGCGGGCTGGCACGGGAGATCGCCAATGCGCACACCATCTTCAACGTGACCGTGACTCTTGTGTTCACGGCGTTCCTCCCGGCCTTCGTCACGTTCGTCGAGCGGCTCGTGAAAGACCGGCCAGAGGCCGAGGAGGAGCGCATCCGAGCCAAGTATCTCGACACCGAGCTGCTCCGAACACCTCCGCTCGCCCTCGACCGGGCACGGCTCGAGCTGAACCGCATGGCAAGCCGGGTTCGGACGATGCTCGAACACTCCATCCCGACGATCCTGGGCGGTACGAGATCGGAGCTCTCGGATCTCGAAGCGATGGATGACGAGATCGATGCGCTGCACGGTCACGTCATCACATACCTCGGATTGATCGGGAGGCAATCCCTCACCGACGAAGACTCCGAGGAACTGGTCGGCTTGATGGAAGCGACGAACAACCTCGAGGCGATCGGCGACATCATCGAGACGAATCTCGTCACGCTCGGGTACGGCAGGATCGACGAGGGCCTCGAGGTTGGTGCCGAGACCCGGGACGTCATCACCGAGTTCCACAGGGCCGTTCAGAGGGCGTTCGACGGTGCGATGATTGCCGTCACTCAGCGCAACCAACAAGAGGCCTACCGGGTGTCGGCGATGAAGGACGAGATCAACAGCCTGGAGCGCGCAGCCGCACGCCACGAAGCCGAGCGGCTGGTTGCCCCGGAGCCGAATCGAGTCGAGGCCTATCGGTTCGAGGTCGATGTGATCAACAATCTCAAGCGCATCTACTACTTCGCCAAGCGCACGGCTCGGGCGGCCATCCCCCCGACCAAACGTGCGACCACCTGAGTTTCTCGAAATGGGTGTCCTGGTCGGACGATCCCGTTCGTAGATAGGGTGAGCGCGGGAACGGCCCGCACGAATGCGAGGAGCAGACATGAGCCAGTACCTGTTGTCAACGTGGTCGGTCGAAGACGAAGCACCCGGCGAGCCGCCGTCTCCCGAGCAGATGCAGGCCTTCATGCAGCGAGTGATCGATCTCGAGGCCGAGATGGATGCCACCGGGACATTCCTGTTCGGCGGCGGACTCCACGGGTTGGACGCTGCCACGGTCGTTCAGGCCACCGACGACGAGGCCCTGGTCACGGACGGCCCATTCGCAGAGTCGAAGGAGAACATCGCCGGCTTCTACGTCATCGAAGCAGACGATCTCGATGACGCACTGGCGTGGGCGAACAAGGTCTCGGCCGCGATTCGACGCCCCATCGAAGTCAGGCCGTTCAGGGCAACCGGCCGGGTCAAAGACCAGATGCCCGGCTAGCTCATGCCGGCCGACCCTGATCAGACCCTCATCGAGCGGGTCTTCCGGGAAGCCTACGGCCAGGCCGTCGCCACCCTGGTTCGTGTCTTCGGCGACATCACACTCGCCGAGGACGCCGTCCAGGATGCATTCGTGGTCGCCACCGAGCGCTGGGCCGGAGACGAGATCCCTCGCAACCCTGCGGGCTGGATCGTCACCACAGCTCGCAACCGGGCGATCGACACCGCTCGCCGGGAGGCGAGGGGTCGCGAGCTCTACGAAGAGTTGGTGGCGACCACCACCCCGAACACAGCGCCTGAAGAAGCACTCGAGGAGGAGACAGTGAATGACGACCAACTCCGTCTCATCTTCACATGCTGTCACCCCGCTCTGCGCACCGAGCATCAGGTTGCGCTCACGCTGCGACTCCTCGGCGGGCTCGGAGTCGATGAGATCGCACGCTCGTTCCTGGTCAGCGAAGCCGCCATGGCGAAGCGGCTGGTGCGCGCCAAGTACAAGATCAAGGCCGCCAAGATCCCTTACAGCGTCCCGGCCGACGCCGATCTTCCCGAGCGCCTCCGGTCGGTGCTGTCGGTGGTCTACCTGATCTACAACACCGGTGCCGACGATCCCGACCGTGCCTCCCTGCGCGCGGACGCGATCCGGCTCGCCCGAGCCCTGGCTGGACTGATGCCGGATGAGCCGGAGGCCGTCGGCCTTCTCGCACTGATGCTTCTCAGCGAGTCTCGCGCCGCAGCTCGGACGGTCGACGGATCGCCCGTGCTGCTGGCCGACCAGGACCGGAGCAGATGGGACGTCGAGTTGATCCAGGAGGGCCACCAGCTGGTCCGGCGGTGCATCCGGCGGGGACGACCAGGCCCCTATCAGCTCCAGGCAGCGATCCAGGCGGTGCACGGCGCAGCCGACACCTTCGAGGACACGGACTGGGATCAGATCGTGACCATCTACGACCAGCTTTCGGTGTTCCTGCCCACAGCGGTCGTGGTTCTGAACCGGGCGATCGCCATCGGTGAGCGCGAAGGCCCCAGGGCTGCACTCGAGGCACTCGACGAGGTTGCCACGGATCTCGACACGTACCACCTCCTCCATGCGGCACGCGGCACGATGCTGCGCAGGCTGGGTCGCTACGACGAGGCGAAGGCGGCGTTCGAGCGTGCGAATCGACTGGCATCGACGGACATCGCGCAGGCGTCTATCTCGACACAGATCGACGAGTTGATCGCCTTCGGTGCCAGATGACCGACTCGGGTGGAAGGGATGCGTCCAGAGGCTGTCGTTCAGCTGACGTCGGCCTCGGTGAGCGCCTTGAGTTCATCGATCCCGGTCTGGCCGCTGCTCACGAGACGCGTCGCCTGCTTGGCGAGAGCGTCCTCGTACCAGTTCCGAATCAGGCGCGCGTTTCCGAAGCCGGGACCCCGCTCCGCGACGGTGACCCTGTCGAGAAGGCGTTGGCGAGCGCCTGCGGTCAACACGTATCCACCGCCCTCGCAGATCATCTCGAAGATCTGAATGAGTTCCGTGTCTGAGAAGTCGTCGAACTGCAGCGTCCGCCGAAACCGAGAAGCGATTCCCGGATTCGATCCGAGGAACTCCGCCATCGGGACGGGATAGCCGGCCACGACCACGACCAGGTCGTGACGATGGTCCTCCATCAGCTTCACGAGGGTGTCGACGGCCTCGCGGCCGAAGTCCTGTTCGCCGCGTCCGGTGAGCGAGTACGCCTCGTCGATGAACAGGACACCGCCGAGCGCCTCCTCGACCCGTTCGCGCACCTTCGGCGCCGTCTGCCCGACGTAGTGACCAACGAGTTGCGATCGCTCTACCTCGATGAGATGCCCTTGCGATACGACACCGAGCGTTCCGAGGATCTCCGAGAACAGCCGAGCGACCGTCGTCTTACCGGTACCGGGATTGCCGGTGAAGACCAGGTGATATGAGACGTCCTGGGTGGGCAGACCCACGTCGCGTCGCAGATTCTGTATGTGGGCGAAGTCGGCCAGCTCCCGAACTTCCGCCTTGACCGCCTCCAGCCCGATCAACTTGTCGAGCTCTGCGATGAGCTCCTCCATGCTGCGCTGTTCCTCGATGGGATCCAGCGCTGACCCCTGCTGAGAGCTCGCGCGATCCGGTTGATCCGCAGGCGAGGGCTCCGCCACCCCGTGTTCGATGGCATGGTTTCGCATCGCCTGGCGGAGATGATCGATCGCTCCGGTCTCGAGTGCGCTGGGATCTCCATCGGCCGCCGCCACCTGGGACACGAACGTCATCGCTGCGGTTGAGTACTCCGACGACAACTGCGTCCCGGCAAGGTGGTCGAACAAGACCATCAGCCGGTACCCGACCGATCCATTGGTCACCGTGTTCGACATGTTGCGGACGGAGGCCCGCAGCCGGTCGACCTGATCACGCCCCGACGACGTCGCGGACAGCGCTTCGAGCTGTGACCTGGTGTGCTCTCCCTCGCTGAGCCATTCGATCTCCTCGAAGGACACGTCGAAGTCTGCAGTGGCGACGAACGAGATGAGCAGCCGGGCATCCGCCTCGGGAAGATCGGAGAGCGATGCTCCCTCCTGTTCGTAGGCGCTCTTGCAGGTCCGGAACGACGATTCGTCAGCGGCCAGAGCGCGCCGCAACAGGGCGGCGACAGCGTGGGAGTACTCGGTGGCTGCCGACTGGACAAGCGCGAGGCTTTGGACGTCGCTCACGGCGTCCCCCGTTCGGTGCCGGTGAACTCCGGCGACGCATACTGCATCCGGGCGAGAGGTACACCGGCGATCACGGATGTGAGTTCACGAATACTCACGCACCCGACCGATCGATGATGAGAAGAGATGATGATCGAGGGCTTCGTCATGTGCGTCACCGGGGGGTCGGGGCCTCTGATCGGGGCCGGCTGGCCGGTCCACCGTCAGAAGACTTCAGGCTACGCCGCCGAGTCACCACTTCGGAGGATGAGACGCGATGGACGAATACCACAAGTCGTGAGGGTCCGTTCCGAACTCGACGCGGCGCCCGGTTCTTGCTCCGCCCGAGGAAACGACCTTTCGCACACACGGCTGGGCACAGACCGGGCTCCCCCTTCGTCAGCCCGTTGAGTTGGCGCTCTCCCCGACTAGCGACGAGTCGGGCGCGATCGCACCGCTCCGCCCATGCTGCATGTTCATGACCAACCAGGCCCGTGTCAGAAGCCATGTCTTGAGCACGCCGCACCGGCGATGACGCCCGGATGCCTGATCGGTCCGATGCCTCCGATCCGGGTGTACAGGGCAGTCATGCCGAAGCCCACGATGACATCGGGTCTCGTCGCACTGCGGATCCGGTGTTCCGGACATCGGGTGAATAGAGAAGCGCCGCGATCGCGTCGTTGTACGACTTCGAGACGAACCGAAGGCGCCGATCGAAGAGTAGGAGCGCTCTTGCGACAGGTGCATCCGTCTCCACCCAAACCGGACTTGCGGCCCTTCCCCCGAGCGCACGCCGGCGAGAAAGTGTTGCTGGGTCACAACCCGAGGAGGTGCGATCCGCGATGACGGTCACACAAGTCCGCACGACAACGGAACGGCC
>JAHEIN010000180.1:0-1603 GCA_024639335.1 bacterium
GGTGCACATCTCGGTGGTCGGTTGCCACGCCGAGGGCGAGGTCGGCGACGTGATCGTGGGTGGAGTGGCGCCGCCGCCAGGGGGGACGCTCTGGGAGCAGTCGCGTTGGATCGCCGAGGACGGTCACCTCCGGGATCTCGTGCTCAACGAGCCGAGAGGTGGCGTGTTCCGCCACGTCAATCTGTTGGTCCCACCGAAGAACCCGGATGCCGATGTCGGCTTCATCATCATGGAACCGGTGCACACGCCGCCGATGTCGGGATCGAACTCGATCTGCGTGACGACGGTGCTGCTCGACACTGGCATCGTTCCCATGGTCGAACCGGTGACACACCTCACGCTGGAGGCTCCTGGGGGGCTGGTCCCGGTCACCGCCCACTGCAGCAACGGCAAGGCCGAGCGGATCACCATCACGAACGTCGCCTCGTTCGCCCAACATCTCGATCATCCGCTGGATGTCCCGGGAATCGGAACGATCCGGGTCGACACGGCATATGGAGGTGACAGCTTCGTCATGGTCGACGCCGCCGACCTGGGCCTCGAGATCTCACCGGATCGAGCAGCCGAGATCGCGCGGCTCGGTGTCGAGGTCGTGAGAGCGGCCAACGATCAGATGGGCTTCAGCCATCCCTCCAATCCGGACTGGACCCACATCTCGTTCTGTCAATTCGCAGGACCGCTCACAACCGACGCGACGACCGGCCACCGCTCGATGACCAACGCCGTCACGATCGACCCGGGAAAGGTCGATCGATCACCGACCGGGACCGGACTCTCGGCGCGAATGGCGGTCCTGCGGGCGAGAGGGCAGATGGAGGTGGGAGATCAACTGACGATGCGGTCCATCATCGGTTCCCGCTTCGAAGGACAGATCATTGGCGACACCGACGTGGCCGGCACCCCGGCAATCACACCAACGGTCACGGGACGCGCCTGGATCACCGGGACGACTCATATCATGCTCGACCCCGAGGACCCATGGCCTCGCGGCTACCGGGTGGCCGACACCTGGCCGACGGGCTAGCTGCGATCTTCGGCGGCGACCTGGGCCACCACATCACGGTCGAGAACCGTGATGCACCGGTAGCCGGTCTCGACGGCACCGATCTCCTTGAGCGTGGCGAGTGACTCGTTGACCGTTTGGCGGCTGGCGCCGAGCAGGGTTGCGATAGCCGCCTGGGAAAGCTCCACATCGGCCTTCACCTTCGACTCCTCGTGAAGCAGGTCGGCCACCTGCGCGAGCACGGTCTTGTGCATCAGGTGGATCACCCGGCGCTGGGTGACCTCGAGCTGCCGTAGGCCTGCGACCAGCCAGCGCAGGCACAGGGCTGGGTGCTTGGCGAGCTCGGGGAGCAACCGATCGCGTTCGAACTTGAACGCCCTGACCCGCCCGACGGCTTGAGCGGAAGAGATGTACTCGCCGCCGCCGAACATGGCGATGTCTCCGAGCACCGACCCGGGGCCAACCCGGCTCACAACTCGCTTCTTGTCGAAGGCGGTCCGATAGATGTCGATCTCTCCGGCCTCCACGAGGAACACCGCCGTTGCTTCCTGTCCCTCTTTGAACAGATGCGTTCCCGGATACTTCGAAATCTGTTCCGAG
>JAHEIN010000180.1:1703-5223 GCA_024639335.1 bacterium
TGCCTCGGCGGCGGCTTTCAGACCGTCGGCGAACTGTTCGAACGAATCGGTCATGTCTGGGATCGTCTTGGTGATCAGCGGTGCGAGCAGGCCGGTGTACTCCTCTGTCATGGAGAACGTTGTCGAGCCCTCCCGTTCGACCAACTCATAAGTCCGGTCACCGCGGAAGAGGCCCAGTGGCATTCCATCAGACCACACCATCCGATTGGGAGCATCCATCTCGGTGACCTTCAGGTTGAAGGATCGCTTCGGGTTGACGATGGACACGAGCGAGATCGTCTCTCCCGCCTCGATCGTTCCGTCGATGCTGATGACCGCCGGGTTCCAGTCGTCGTAGGTGGTGGAGTCGGTCAGCAGTGACCAGACCTTGTCGATCGGCGCCGAGATGCTCCGCAACACGTGGTACCGCATCAGATCGCTCGCATTCGGTTGTTGCGGGCGTTGTGTTCGACCTCGGCAAGACCGAGAATCTCCATCACCGGGGGCACGTAGTTGCCGAACCGTCCTCTCAGTCCTTTCTTCAGGCCGTACCAGCCGCCGACCGGATTGTCGGGCGATCGTCCCCACGCCTCGACTGTTTCTGGTTTCGCTTCCTTCTGCTCATCGGCGTTCCCGAGGGGCATCCAATCTCCGAAGTCGGTCAACATTGCGTGGAGATCGTCCAAGCAACTCAGGTGATAGCGCAGCTCCGTGGAGCCGACCTGGACGACGAGAGCCGGCGGATCCGATCCCTCATCCCGGAATGCCTCGAACTCCGACCTGCCCGGTGGAGTCGTCAGCAGCCACGGATCCTCCTTGGTGCCGGCACCTTCGACATGGTTCACTCGTTCCTCCTCTCGTTCGGGAGGAACGTATGCGCGCATATATGACATCGCTTGTCATATATCGCAGGATTCGCCAAGATCCCTTCTCATGCGGGCAGAACGACTGGTGACGACTCTCCTGATCCTCGAGCGGCGAGGTCGGGTGACGGCGTCGGGGCTGGCCGAAGAGCTCGAGGTGAGCGAGCGGACCGTGCTCCGCGACATGGAGTCGCTGCAGGCGGCGGGGGTTCCGATCTACGCGACACGGGGATCGGGCGGCGGGTTCCAGCTCGTCGACGGATACGTTTCCGGTTTGGCAGACCCAGAGACCTGGCGTCCGTCGAAGAAGCGGCCCGGCTCTCCTCGGCGCGCCCGAGTGAGAGTCTCGGTCGACGCTTCTCGACGGGCGGCGCTGCTCGGCCGACCGCCCTCGCTCCGAGTCCGCAGGGCCGTTCCGCCTGACGACGGCGGGTGGCTCACAGCGACCTTCCGGCTGGAATCGATGGAGAGCGCAATCGGCGACGTGCTGGCCCTCGGAGCAGGTATCGAGGTTCTCGAGCCGACAACACTCAGATCCGCCGTTGCCGAGCGGGCACGCAGCATCGCCGAGATGTACACGGCGCCCTGATCGAGACTCATCGGAGTCTCATGTTCGCGTGCCACCATGTGCGACATGCAGAAACCGAGGGTGCTCGTGGTCGAGGACGACCAGCCGATCAGGGCTTCGATTCGTCGCGCACTGGCGTATGAGGGCTACGCAATCACCGAAACCGAGGACGGAGAGGCCGCGCTCGACACCGTACGGCTGAGCCCACCCGACTTGATCCTGTTGGATCTGAACCTGCCCGGTATCGACGGCATCGAGGTGTGTGCCCGGATCAGGGAGGCCGGCGACACCATGCCGATCATCATGATCACTGCCCGCGACGCCGTTTCGGACCGGGTGATCGGGCTCGACTCTGGAGCGGACGACTACCTCGTGAAGCCGTTCGATCTGGCCGAGCTGACGGCCCGAGTCAGGGCCGCCCTCCGCCGCCACGAGCCCGGGCCCGAGCGGCTCGCGGTCGGCGATCTGGTTGTCGAGGTCGAATCGATGCGCGCCACCATCTCGGGTCGCCGGGTCGATTTCACCGCCCTCGAGTTCCGGCTGCTGGAGTACCTCGCCCGGAACTCGTCGATCGTGTTGAGTCGGGACCGAATCCTGGAGGCGGTGTGGGGACTCGATGTCGAGACCTCCTCGAACATCGTCGACGTCTATGTCGGCTACCTCCGGACCAAGCTCGAGGCCGACAGCGAGCCCCGGCTGATTCACACGATCCGCGGAGCAGGCTATGTCCTGAGAACCGAGCCGTGAGCTTCCACCGCCGCCTCACCCTGTATGGCACGGCGATCGCCGGCGCAACCATGCTCGTCCTCTGGGTCGTGCTGGTGATACTCACGAGCCTGGGAGCACGAGGGGACCAACGAGCGACGCTGGAAGCGGCGAGCCAGGCGGCGGTGGACGGCGACCTGGGACCGCAGATGGTGGTCGATCTCAGCGAGAGCACCGACATGATCACTGCGATCGTGTTGGACGATGGGCGGCTGGACGCCCCCGGGATCACTGCCGCCGGAGAGCCAGTCGTCCTCCCAGCCGATCGGCTCGATGGGAATGACCCGGTTTTCTTCACATTCGACGTTGCCGGGACCGAGATCTCCGCCTCGCTCCGCCCGAGTTCCGGTTCGGGCACCGCCGGCCCGGTGGTGGCGCTCCAATCGGCTGCCGTGGTCGACGAGGCGGTCGCCGATTTCGTGCCCGTATTGGTCATCGCCTCGGTCGTGATCCTGATCGTGACCTACCGAGCCAGCTCGGTGGTTGCCCGCCGGGCGATCACACCACTGGAACAGATCTCGGCCTACAGCGCCGAGATCACCGAGACCGGTGACACCTCACGCCAGCTCGAAGTCGGCCGGCGCGGTCGGGAGATCGACGACGTGGTTGCCAGCTTCAACACGATGGTCACTCAGCTGGCCCGCTCTCGAGACCGGACGGCGGCCGCGCTCGAATCGCAGCGTCGTTTCGTGGCGGACGCCTCTCATGAGCTCCGGACGCCCCTCACCACCATTCGCACGAACGCCGCCTTCCTGCGCGAGCGTCCGGATGCGTCCGACGAGGACCGAACCGAGGCGCTCTCGGACATCATCTCGGAGAGCGAGCGGATGTCGGCGCTCACCTCCGAGCTGTTGGACCTGGCTCGCGCCGACGCCGAGGTCCTCGAGCTCGGGGTCGAGGAGATCGAGATCGGATCGATCGCCGGACGAATCGCACGCCAAGCGACGTTGCCGGAGCGACCGGTCCGATCGGGCGGCACGGCGTCGCTCCGCGCCGACCGGCAGCTCATCACACGGCTCTTGTGGATCCTCGTCGACAATGCCCTCGTCCACGGCGAGGGAATCGTCACGATCGAGTGCGACTCGACTGCTACCTCGGCGATCATCACGGTGAGCGACGAGGGGCCCGGAATCCCTGCTGCGGACCGCCATGTTGTCTTCGGGCGCTTCCACCGGGTCGAAGGCACCACTGCACGCGGGTCCGGTCTCGGGCTGGCACTCGCCCAGGAGATCGTCGAGGCACACGGCGGAACGATCTCGATCGACGAGTCCCACGGGGCTGTGGTCCTGGTCACGCTGCCCGCGGCCTGAAGTCTCATCAGGCTCTCATCTCGGCCTCGCCGAGG
>JAHEIN010000047.1 GCA_024639335.1 bacterium
GGTTCGGCGTGTCTGTCACGGCGAGCGATGTCACGAACCCCAAGCCCGCTCCGGACATCTACGTTCGCGCATTCGAGCGGATCGGCGTTGCTCCGGCCCGAGGCATGATTCTCGAGGACTCACCCTCGGGGACGAAGGCTGCGAAGGCGACCGGCGCACATGTGATCGCGGTGGACCGAGGGCTCGTCGATCCAGCGACTCTCACTTCTGCCGACCAGATCGTGACGACGCTTCGCCATGGTCTCTGAGGGGCTGCCGCAGTCGATGGCTAGCCTCGCACCGATGTCTGTCCGGTGGGTCGCATGGACTTGATTCTGGACGCGATCGCCGATGCCTTCGCCTCACTCTCGGATCCGGAGCTGATCGAAGTGGTGGCGTTGACGCTGGTCGTGAGCGGCCTTGCCGCCATCTCGAGTCTCGCACTCGGGGTGCCCGTCGGCGCGGCGCTCGGGCTCGGCCGTTTCCGTGGACGCGGGACGTTGCGGGTGGCGGTGGATGTCGGGATGGGGCTCCCACCGGTCCTGGTCGGGCTGGCGCTCCTGCTGCTCCTGTGGCGCTCCGGCCCGCTCGGAAGCCTCAGGTTGACCTTCACCCCGACCGCGATGGTGATGGCGCAGTTTCTCCTCGCCCTGCCGATCGTGGTCGGGCTCACGGCGAGCGTGATCGAATCGCTTCCGGCCGCAGCGCTCGAACAACTCGAGGCGCTCAAACTGAATCGGGTGGACCGGAGTCGGCTTGCGTTGGTCGAGGTGTGGCCAGGCGTCGTGGGGGCAGCCGTGGCGGCCTTCGGAAGGGTCGTTTCCGAAGTTGGCGCAGTCCTGATCGTCGGAGGGAACATCTCCGGTGAGACGCGAGTGCTGACGACGTTGATCGTTCAGGAGTCACGGCAGGCCCGCTTTGGCCCGGCGCTCGGTGCCGGCATCGTTCTTCTGGTGATCTCGCTCATCGTGAACGTCTCGCTCAGTCGGATCCGAGGGGCGCGATGACGGACCCGGGTTTCGAACTGGTACACGGCGTGACCACGGTCGTGTTCGGCCCCAATGGTGCAGGGAAGACGACCTTGCTCCGGAGCATCGTTGCCGAGCTCGATGTGGTGGCCTATCAACCGCAGCAGCCGTACCTGTTCCGGGGCCTACTCGGCACCAACCTCGGGCTCGGGCTCACCGACGAACAGAGTGGGCTCGCCGGCCAACTCGCACGCCGGTTCGGGTTGGGTGACACCCTCTCCAAGCCGGCGTCGGTTGCAAGCGGAGGTGAGAGAGCTCGCCTCAGCCTGGCGAGGACGCTTGCGCGTCCGGAGGAGGTGGTTCTGCTGGACGAGCCGCTTGCCGCCGTCGACCTGGCCGAGCGGCCCGCCATCGCAGCCGCGATCCGTGAGTCCCTCCTTGGGCGAACCGGGGTCATCGTCACCCACGAGCTCGAACAAGTCGTGTCTCTGGGGGACCGGCTGGCGATCATGATCGAAGGCACAGTGGTCCAACAAGGTCCTGTGGGCGACGTCATGGGCCAGCCTGCGTCGGAGGCGATCGCACGAACGGTCGGTGTCACCAACGTCTACGAGGGGAAGGTTGCGGCCCGAGATGGGCCCACGGTCACGGTGCAGACCGATGGTGTCCAGATGATCGGAGCCGGCGAGATCGAAATCGGTCGATTGGTGCGTGTGCTCGTTCCCGCCGAGACCGTGACGGTCCTCCAGCCCACGTCGGCTGGTGGATCGGCGAGGAATCGTTGGGCAGGGATCATCCGAGACATGGCACCCGTCGGGCGGCTCGTTGACGTCGTGATCGATGTCGGGGTCCCGCTGCGGGCAATTCTGACGCCAGGAGCGATCGACGAACTCGGGCTCGAGGTCGGAGGCGACGTGGTCGCCGCCGTCAAGGCCTCGTCGGTCACGGTCGTAGCCCAGTGAGGCTCGGGCTGGCGGTCGCCGGTTTGATGCTCGTCGCTGCATGCGGCGGCAACCAGGCAATCCTGGTTGCCGCCGGAACCACGCTCGTGGACTCGGGGTTCGTCGAAGAGGTTGCTGGGGACTTCACCGCGCAGACGGGGACCGACGTCGATGTGATCGGAGAGGCCACTGCGCAGGTCTTGGCCTTGGCGCGCAGCGGGTCGGTCGACGTCACCATCACGCATGCCCCGGATCTCGAAGCGGAATTCGAGGCCGACGGCCTCGCCTCTCGGAGCGCAACCGTCTTCACCAGCCGGTTCGTGATCGCAGGCCCTCCAGGGGTCGAGCTCGAGGCTCGCAGCGCGGTGACGGCGTTTCAGGAGATCGCATCCCGCCAGGGTCCGTTCGTCGGGCGTGAGGACGGATCGGGAACGTCGCTGGTCGAGTCCGCCATCTGGCAGCTGGCCGAAGTGGATGCGCCGGCGCAGTCGTGGTACCTCAGCACCGGTCAAGGAATGGGGCTGACGCTGCAGGTTGCGTCCGAACGATCGGCTTTCGTCCTCGCCGAGCTCGGTACTTTCCTCTCGACCGGTGAACTCGCCCTCGTCGATTCGGATGTCGACGACCCTGCCCTGCAGAATTCGTATCGCGCGATGAGTGTTGTCGGCACCGAGTCGTCGACTGCGGCGGATTCGTTCGTGGGATGGCTGGTGTCCGCGGACGGTCGCGCTGCGATCGAGCGGGCAAACGTCGAGATCTTCGACCGACCGGACGTCTATCGGACACCTGCTCCGCTGAGAGACTGATACCGGTCACAGACCGCCTGCTCGGTAGGGTTCTGAGTCATGGAGCGCCTCACCAAGATCGTTGCCACGCTGGGCCCATCGGTCGCCGACCCAGAGCTGATCAGAGAGCTGATCCGTTCGGGCATCGATGTCGCCCGACTCAACTTCAGCCACGGTGACTACGACCTCCATCGCTCGTTTGCCAAATGGGTGCGGCAGGCAGCCGAACAGGAGGGCCGAGTGGTCGCGGTCCTCCAAGACATCCAGGGGCCGAAACTGCGAGTCGGGTCGTTCCCCGGCGGCTCGGTCCATCTGGACAACGACGAAACCATCGATCTCCTCCCTGGCCGGCTCGAGTCCACCGATCCCGGGGTGGTCTACATCGACTACGAGTATCTCCTCGAGGACGTCGAGGTTGGCGAGCGAATCATCCTCGCCGATGGCTTGATCAGGCTGATCGTCGACGAGACCATGGGTGACAGGCTCCGGGCCACTGTCGAACAGGGGGGTGAGCTCAAGGACGGAAAGGGAGTGGCGTTTCCCGAGACGAACCTGCGGGTGCCGGCGATCACGGAAAAGGACCGTCGGGATCTCGAATTCGGGCGTGAGCTCGACGTGGACTACGTGGCTGCCAGCTTCGTCAGGACCGGAGCCGATATTCGGGAGATCCGCGAGCTCGCCGCTGGTGCGCCGGTGATCGCGAAGATCGAGCTCGCAGCTGCGTACGAGAACCTCGACGACATCCTGTCTGAAGCCGCCGGCGCGATGGTTGCCAGAGGTGACCTCGGGGTCCAACTTCCGTTGGAGCGAATCCCGCTCGTCCAGGCCGACATCCTGGAGCGGACCAACTCCGCAGGTCTCATCAGCATCACCGCAACCGAGATGCTGGAGTCGATGACGCACTCGCCTCGCCCGACCCGGGCGGAGGCGACCGACGTTGCCAATGCCGTGCTCACGGGCACCGACGCCGTCATGCTCTCTGCCGAGACGGCTGCGGGGGAGTATCCCTTCGAGAGTGTCCGAACGATGGGCCGAATCTGTAAAGAGGTGGAGAACGCGATATCGATCCGCCCCCACATCGGCATCCAATTCATCGACTCCGAGACCGAAGAACAGCTCGCCTCGGCTATCGCCGGAGCAGCCGTCGAGACGGCCAACAACCTCCACATCGACACGATCGTTGCGTTCACCGAATCGGGCAACACAGCCCGCTTGCTCTCCAAGTATCGGCCGGACGCCCGGATCATCGCTTTCACTGCCGTCGGCAAGACCAGGGCGCGTATGGCCCTCTACCGCGGTGTGCGCGCGTTTCCGTTTGGGAGGCGGGACTACACCGACGTGATGCTGGCGGCCGCCGAGAAGTTCCTCGAGAAGGAAGGTATCTGCGAACGGGGTGAGGCAGTGGTGATGGTCGCGGGAATCCCGCCCAATCAACAGGCGTCGACGAACCTGCTCAAGATCCACGTCATCGGGGAGCGGGAGCGGGGGGCACGCAGTCAGAGGACGGCGCGTTCGAGTCCTGAAGTAGGTGCCTTCTAGCGCTGATCGGGCCGTCGGTCCGAGCGGTTACGATCCTCCTGCAACGAGGAGCGATATGGGTCAGACGATCGAGATCAAGAAGGTGACGCCAATCGGCCGTGTGCTGGTCGTCGACACGGACCGAAGCCTCACCGGGCAAGACGGCGAGTCGTTCACCGGCAAGCAAACGGCCGGTCAGTTGGAGACCTTCCCTGCACACCTGGCAGTGCGGCTGTTCGAGGCCGACTCAGAAGTCGACTACGTCCACGTGATGTCGAATACCGTCTCGATCCGGCGTCGGTCGGACTGGGACGACGAATCGGCGGTGGCGTGCTCTGCCGTCGTGGCTGATTTCTTCCGGGTGTATCCCGACTGACGTTTCACGGGACCGAGGGCGTCGTTGTGGCGGGCGGCGCCGTCGTCGTCGTGGGACAAGTGATGTTGGCTCCTGGCACCTTGCACGGGTGCACCTCGAGGATCTGACGCTGGGGAAGGTATCGCACCGTCCAACGCTCCTCGGTCTCCGAGCCGCTCTGTTCGATGGCTCGGGTGACCGACACCGTCCAACCCTCTCGCGGACGCTGCGTCTCCACCTGCTCTTCCGGTGTCAATTCCGGGTTCGGCCGGTACTCGATCGTCGGCTCGGTGAAGTCGGTCCGGTCCGACACCGACCCACGCACCACCCTCGCGTTCGGCCCACCTTCGGCGATGGTCTCGAAGTCGGTGCTGCCGTTTCGGTGGGCCCCTGCGACGATTCGCCCGTCGTTCCAGCCGTAGATGCGGACGGTGATCGAGGTGTCGGTGTACGAGGTCTTGATCATGATCGATCGGTCGGTGTCATTGCGGAACGACATCTCCGGCTGCGGAAATGAGACGGTCGCCTCGATCCCCTCGGGGTATCTCGCGAAGTAGAACGAGTGCGGCTTGTGCTCCACGTCTTCGTATCCACCCCAGAACACGGTGTTGTAGAGGGTCGTTGCGAACTGTGATACGCCCCCTCCGACGGTTTCGACGATCTCTCCGCGGATGATCGTCCCAGCGTCGAGATAGCCCGTCTCCAGGGTCCGCTGGCCCACGAACTCGTTGATCCCAAAGCTCTCGCCAGGGCCGACGATGACACCATCGATGGTGTCGGCCATCAGATGGATGTTGGTCACGCGGGCGGCGCAGCACTCGTGATAGGTGGTGAATTGAATCACCATGTGCTCGATGCCGAGAGTCTCGAGGTCCGCAGTGGTGACCTCGGGCTCGGCACCTTCTTCGACGGGCAGCGCCCCGCGGCGCGTCGCCGTGTCTGCCAGCGCCTTCAGCGCGGCCACGGTCTCACCGGGGTCGATGAGCGTGCCCTTTCTTCCCGGCCTGACTACCACGTCGTAGCCGTCGATCTCGAGCTCGGCATCCACTGGAGCCGTCTCTATCAGGTCTCGTTGATTCACCAGGTAGGAAGCGACGTTCGCCTCGTCGAACGTCAGCACGATCTCGCCGTCCATCGTGATCGTCGCAACGAATGCGTTCGCCAGATCGGCCGGGCTGAAGACGACGTCCTGGCTCCCGTCGGGTGTGATCAGCGTGATCGGGTTGCCGATCCACAGGTTTGCCCGGGCCGTGGCGTTGTCCAGATCGCCGGGGTCGGCGCCCGGTGTCGTCGTGACCGTGGGTATGGACACGATGTCGCTGGTTCCGGCGAGGATCGATTCCGAGAGAAGGTCGGCCAAGCCCTCCCTGGCCACCGATATGCCAGGCCGAGGATACTGGGCGACGGCGACGACGCCGTCGATCGTGATTGCTCCCGGGAAGGGTGGCGAATCGATCAGGTCGGAGTCCCAGCTGTCGGCGAGTTGCTCCACCGAGGTCGGGTTCACGACAAAACCGGAGTCGAGATCGACGGGGCCCGAGAAGATCGAGCCTATCCACCAGAGGAACTGCGAAACCACCGACCCGTCACGACCGTTCCGCATGGCGTCGGCTATGAGGTCGGGCTCGATACCCCCGCCGATCTGTTCGCCAGTCACGTCTGCCGTCCGCCCGTCGATGTCGAAGAGGACCGGCGTCCTCAGCAGCTGTGCCTCCACGGTGTCGATGGACATCTCGGCCTCGGCCTCGGTCATCCCTCCGATTCCGGTGCCGAGCAGTTGGACGTCGCCGAGGACGCTCCCCGAGCCGAGCACGCGGAACGCGCCGAAGCCCCCGATCAGGACGACCAGGACGGCTGCGAGACCCAACACGATGGCGCGAGTCAACGGATCGAGTTCAGATAGACGGTTCCCCAAGCGAAAGATGATACCTGGTGGTACGGAGGCCGAATCCGGATACCCTCGCATCCATGGTGCCGTTCCCGCCGACCGACACGTGATCGAGTTCCCCGCTCCGAGCACTGGAGATCCGGTTCGGATCTCTGCGACGCTGCTTGCGACCTACGAGCGCTGTCCTGGCGAGGCCGAAGGTCGGCTCAGGGGCATCTACGGTGAGGATTCGGTCGCGAGTTTCACCGGTGTACTGCTGCACCGGATCATTCGTCGTCACCTCGAGGAAGGACCGATCGAGCCGGGAACGATCCCGCATGTCTGCAGGGTCGAGATCGGCCAGGGCAAGTTGAGCGCCAAGATGAACGCCGTCGGACTCGGGGCTTCCTCCCGGCTCCAGCCGGTCTTCGCTTCGATCGCAGAGAAATACGAACGCTTCCAGCGATATCCCCAGGCCGGGTTCCACTCGGCCGAGCAACTGATCGAGGTGGAGGCAGCCGAAGGTGTGACGCTGGTCGGAAAGATCGACGCGGTCTTCGAGGGAGATGGTGGTCTCAGGCTGGTCGATTGGAAGTCGGGTGATCTGGGATCGCCAAGGACGCAGCTGGGGTTCTATGCCCTGTTGTGGACCCTTCACACCGGAACCATGCCGACCGAGATCGAGGTGGTGTCGCTTGGGACCGGTGAGCGTCACGCCGAACCCGTCACAGAGACGTGGATGGCTTCGGTGGCTACGGCCGTGTCGGATCTGGCGTCGGTGATCCGCAGATTCCTTCGTACCCGTGTCCCGCTTCCATTGTCGGCAGGCCCCTGGTGTGGATATTGTCCGCTCATCGACGAATGCAACGAAGGACAGGCCGCCCTCGCTCTGCTCGACGGTGTCGCAGGTGGCCGAGAGGAGAGCGAACATGAAGGTGTTGATCACCGGAGCGTCCGGGTTCATCGGAACGGCACTGACTGAGGAACTGCGCCGAGGCGGGCACGAGCCCATCCCACTCGTCCGAGGTGAGCCGCAGAAAGGCGCGCGCACCTGGAGCGTCGACGGGAATCGAATCGACGACGACGCCCTCGACGGGATCGATGCCGTCGTGCACCTCGCGGGAGCGCCGATCGGGCCATGGCTCACCGATGCCAAGCGTGCGGAGATCATGCAGTCGCGGCGAGACGGGACCCGGATCATCTCCGAGGCGGTGGCTGCGGCGGGGCCGAAGGTGTTCGTCAGTGCCTCGGGCAAGGACTACTACGGCGAAGCCGGTGACGCCGAACTGACCGAGTCGTCGCCGAAAGGGAATGGCTTTCTCTCCGACGTCGTGGAGGTGTGGGAGCAAGAGACCGGACCGGCCAGGGCGGCGGGGGTGCGGACCGCCCTGGCTCGCACGGGCCTCGTCATCGACGCTTCCGGCGGTCTCATGACCGAGCGCCTGTTCGGAATACCGGGCCTGAACCTCTTGCTGCCGTTCAAGCTGGGGATCGGCGGCCCCTTCGGCTCCGGTCGCCAGTGGTGGTCTTGGATCTCGTTGGAGGACGAGATACGTGCGATCGTTCACTGTCTCGTGTCCGATGGGATCGACGGTCCGGTCAATCTCACTGCCCCCAATCCCGTGCGTCACCGTGAGTTCGCCAAAGAGCTGGGCAGAGCGCTGAGACGCCCCGCTTTCTTCCCGTTGCCGGGGTTCGCTCTCAAAGCGATCGTCGGCCCACAGTTCGCCGAGGAGGCGATCCTGGTGAGCAACAAGGTGTTGCCGACCAAGCTGCTGGATTCGGGGTTCGAGTTCTCTCACCCGGACCTGCGAAGCGCACTGGAGTCGACGTTCTGATCAGCCGACCTTCGACAGGTCGACGACGTTTCCAGCCGAGCCGAATCTGAAGATCTCCGCAGCGAGATCGTCCGCCAGATCGAGCAGGTCCCGTCGCATGTCCCCGAGGGACTCGTGCACCGCCGCGACCGAGCTCTTGATCTGTGTGAGATTCGATCGATTCGCACGGAAGCGCTCGGCCAACTGGCCGAGCCTCTGCAAGCCGTCGCGGACGGCCTCGGTGTCGAAATCGATCGGTGCCGACGACGACTGGTCGGCGAGTTGACGCGCCCACCGCAGCGCAACCCACAACATCGTCCCGTCACCCGGGTCGCCGACCAGCACCCGCCGCCCGTAGACGTTGATGGGCCCGACCTCTTTCGGAAAGGCGTCGGTGTGTCTCGAGACGCAGATCGCCACCGTGGCGTCGCGATTGGCCATCGCCAGATCGAGCTCCTCGAGGATGCCCGCTGACCCCGTGAGCGACAGCGTCTTCTTGTTCTTCGCCTCCACGACCACCCGGGTGCGATCATCGAACTCGACGACGTAATCTCCGATCGAGCGGGCGAGATCGCCGGAGAGCTTGGATGTGCGTTCGACGGTCGCCCCCATCTCCCTGGCGCACGACCGCAAAGCCTCCTCGACGTCGTCTTCGAAGTCGAAGCCCTTCATGGTGCCTCGCTCGGCCTCATTCGCCCGCCCGCGCTCCTCGGCCACGATCTCGCGGATTTCTGTGATCCTCCGCTCGAGCAGGTCGGCGAGCCGGCCGAGTCCGGAGTCGGAACGAGACGGGTCGAGTGCTTCGGTGAGTCGCGACTCGAGCGCGCCCCCCGGGCCGAGCAACTCGGCGACCGCAGCGATCGTGCGGCCCGTGTGGCTGCTCTGCCTCTCCGGGTCGAAACGCTCGAACAGCCCGTCTCTCCAAGCGGCGAACTCCTCGATCGTCATCGAGGTGAGCGAATCCTTGGCGGACGGATCGAGGAGCCGGGCGATCTCGGTGCGGGCTTCAGAGAGCATCTCCGAGATGCGCGCTTCGGTTGCGCTCGAGGCTTCCTCGGTGCTCCTGCGCAGCCTGGCTTCGAGGGCCGACAAGTCGAGCGTGGAACCCATCGACGCCACGCCGCGGGCCCCGATGGACACGATGCGGTCGATCAGACCGAAGGGGTCGTCCGAACGCCTCACGAGATCGGCGAGCATGGCGTCCTCGACGGTGACCGAGAGTTGGACCGTCGTCCCGTCGACCGATACCGATCCTGCGGGCCCCGACGCCTCGAAGTGTGAGCTGTCTGCCATGCAGCCACCGTATCCGCCGGGTGTGACATTTTCGGTGACCTCCGGGGCCTCGCGAGTTTGCTGCGAGAATGGAGCGAGCCATGCCGCCATCAATCGCTCCATCCTCCCGTGTGCGCGCCGATCTCGACGCGCTCGCAGACGCTGTGGACGCAGCGACCTTCCGGTTCTCGCTCGATGGATCCCGCCACCAACGGCGAGACCGGGTGTCGGCGTTGATCCGACGCTATCTCGTCCCACGGTTGGCCGATCCCGAAGGCCCGCTCCTGGTTGCTCTGTTCGGCTCGACAGGCAGCGGCAAGTCGACTCTCGTCAATTCGCTCGCCGGGCGCGACGTCACGATCGCCGGGGCGCTCCGTCCGACGACGAAGGCCGCCACGGTTTGGTGTCACGAAGACAACGTCGACGAGCTCTCGGGTCTGGAAGCGACCGGCGAGGTGGCGTTCGTCACCGACGACCATCCAGACCTGCGATGGGTGTCGGTGGTCGACACGCCAGACGTCGACTCGATCGTCACCAGCCATCGGGCCCAAACCGAGCGAATCCTCGGGATGGCGGATGCGACGATCCACGTCACAACGCCCCAGCGATACGCAGATGCCGTTCCCTGGGAGTTCCTCCAGCGCATGGCCCGCCGTGACGTCCCGATGCTCGTGGTGACGAATCGACTCGTCCGGCGCTCGAGCGGTGCAGTCACGGATCTGGCGTCGCTGCTTCGCACGGAGCGGATCGTCCCCGGCATCTCTTCCGACCAGATCGTGGCGATCTCCGAGCAGCGACTCAAGCAGCACGGCAGGCTCCCTCCATCGGCAGTCAAGCGCTTGAGCGGGTACCTCCGTGAGCTCGCGGTCGACCACGTCGCCGTGGTCCGCCGTTCTGTGCGAGGAGCCATCCAGACCGCCGTCGACGACATCGATGACGTGCTCGCCGATCTCGAGGCTCAGCAGGCCGAGGTCCGGGCACTGGCCGAAGCCGTCGACGTGGCCGTCCGGCGCCAGAGCGAGGAAATCGCGATCCAACTCGAGCAGGGTGACCTCGTCGGCGGAGAGGTGCTGCAACGTTGGAGGAGGCTGATCGGAGTCTCTGACCTCGCGGCCGTGGTTGCACGTGGAGTCGGCCGATTACGGGACGTTCTCACTCCGAACGACGCCGTCGCCGCGTCGACCGTGGAGCAAGTCGGCCGGGAAGCGAGAGACGCCATGATCGATATCGCCATGCTGCGTGTCCGGAGGACGCATGAGGCGATTGCCACGGCCTGGCGCCTCGAGCCGTCGGGAGCCCGCCTCATCGAGGGAGATCTGGCAAAGTCGAGGGAGGATCGGGATGCTGCCGGCGAGGAGATCGACGCATGGCTCGCATCGCTGGTCGACCTCGTTGCCGAACAGGGCCAAGCCAGGTTCCGTCTGGCCCGCGCAGCTTCGATCGGGGTCAACGCCGCCGCCACGATGCTGCTGCTGACGATCTTCTCGACGACGGGCGGGATCACCGGTGCCGAGGTCGGGGTGACGGCCGGGGCGGCTGCGGCTCAACAGAGCCTGCTCGAGCATCTCTTCGGGTCGGCGGCCGCCCGACGCCTGGCGGAGACCGCCCAGCGAGACCTCATCGACCGGCTAGGCACGATCGTGGCCGCCGAGGGCGACCGCTTCAGGGACGCGCTGGAGGTGGTCAGCGACGGGGCTGCGGTCTCCGACTCGATCGAGGCGACGCGGGCAACCGTGATCTCGAGTGCTTCAGAGTGGCTCGATGCCTGATCTCAGAGATCTGATCGACCGCTTCGATCGACTGGTGGCCAGCGCCCACGGTCTGGTGCCCGATTCGGCACTGGAGAACGCTGCCCGAGTGGGTCGCCGGGCGCGGGACCGGCGTGGGTTCCTCGGGGACACCGTGGTCGTGGCGCTCGCCGGTGGCACCGGCTCGGGGAAGTCGTCGCTGATCAACGCGCTGGCCGGTGAGGTCGTCGCAGAGTCGGGAGCGCAGCGCCCCACCACGTTCGAGCCGCTCGCCTGGATCCCGGCGAACCCCGAGCCGGGGCTGGTTCGTCTGCTGGACTCCATCGGTATCTCCGAACGCATCGGTCAGGATCGGCTGCCCTGGCTCGCAGTCATCGACCTCCCCGATACAGACTCGGTCTCGGAGGACAACCGTGCAACAGTGGAGCGCGTCCTTCCGCTCGTCGATGCAGTCGTGTGGGTCGTGGATCCCGAGAAGTACCAGGATCGAGTACTGCACGAGCGCTTCTTGGCGCCGCTCGCCAGGCATGGGGATCGGTTCGTGTTCGTGCTCAATCACATCGATCGAATCGACGCCGCGGATGTGGATCAAATGCGCCTCGATCTCGCCGAGTCACTCGAGGCCGACGGGATCGTAGGGCGGACGATCTTGACAACGGCCGCCGATCCACCGCTCGGCGCCCCGATCGGGATCGAAGAGCTCATCGACGCGATGCGATCACTGGGTGACGCCAAGGTGGTCGTCGAACGAAGGCTCATCGCCGATCTCGAAGACGCTGCGATCCGACTCGCCAGATCGGCGGGGGTGGAGGATGCCTCCGGGACCGGCTTCAATTCCCGGTGGCAAGAGGTGCTGACCACGGCGTCGGAAGCACTGGCATCGGATCTGCTGGGGCCCGACACCATCGGGGAGGCAGGCCGCGTGGGATCCCGCGTGGCGAGGCTCTCGGCCTCGATCCGAGCGAGGTCGGCTCCGCCCTCGACCGTTGCCGTGTCGGCGTCCCCCGCAGGCGGAACTCGCGCCGCCATCGACACGGTCGACCTGATGATCTCCGAACTCGCGGATGCCATCGGTTCCGAGCACGCCGGCCCGCTCCGGGAAGTCCGTCATGACGTCGAACCCCAGGTCCGAGGGGCCGCAGTGAGCACGGGGACAGCGGCGGAGGTGGATCTCGGAGAGCCGCCGAGCTGGTGGAAGACCGCCGGGTTCGTGCGCCCAGTCGCCGCGGTCGCCGTCGGCTCCGTTTGCCATTGGCTGGCGAACGTCTTCGAACTCGGTGGACCGATTCCGATCGTTGCTGCGGTCGTTGCGGCCGTGGCCACCTGGCTTGCAGTTGGGGCCTTCGTTTCCGCTTCAGGGCGCAATTGGGGTTCGAGCGCCGTCCTACGTCAACGCGAGCATCTGGCCGGGGTGGCAGGTCGCGAGCTCGATCGACGGATCGGGCGTCCTTTGCGCGATGCTCTGCGGGTGCGCGCGTCCGTGGGCGCAGCCATGACCGAATTCGAGCTCGTCCGGTCTGCGCTCGGGGCCGATGACTGACGACCGGGTTCGATCACCCGGTTTGCGCAGGTATGGTCGTTCGTCATGCTCGAATCGTTCATCGACGACCACGCAGACAAGGTCCTCGCCGCAATCGCCGTGACGGTCGGCGTGGTCATCTTCTACCTGGTGATCGCCCGGCTTCTGCGCGGAATCGTGAATCGGATTGCCGACAAGGGCGGAGATTCGGCCGCCCGTGCCGAGACGCTCTGGGCGATGCTGCGTCGAGTGTTGCTGATCGTGTTCGTCGTCATCGGCGTGCTCACGGTGGCCGTCGTGGTGGGTGTCCCCATCACTCCGCTCCTCGCGGTCGGCTCTGCAGTCGGGGTGGCCGTGGGCTTCGGTGCGCAAGACCTCGTCAAGGACATCATCGCCGGCTTCTTCATCCTCGCCGAAGACCAGTATCACATCGGTGACGTGGTCAAGGTTGGAGGCGTTGCCGGGGCGGTCGAGGACATTCGGCTGAGAGTCACGGTTCTCCGAGACCTCGACGGCTACGTCCACTACGTGCCCAACGGTCAGATCGATGTGACCACCAACCTGACCCAGCAGTTCTCGCAGGTGGTGATCGACGTCGGGGTGGCCTACCGGGTGGAGGTGGACCGAGCACTCGAGGTGTTCGGCGATGAGCTCAGGGGAATGGCTACGGCTCCCGAATGGTCGCAAATGATCATCGAGGAGCCGCAGATCTTGGGCGTCGATGCGCTCGCTGATTCTGCAGTGGTGTTGCGTGGAGTGATGAAGGTCGGCGCGGACGATCGGTGGTTGGTGAAGCGTGAGGCGCTTCGGCGGGTCAAGAACCGATTCGACGCCGAAGGCATCGAGATCCCGTTCCCTCACGTCACCGTCTACCAGGGCGATCCCGGCTCAACCGGCGATTGAGACCGCAACCGTGAGGCTCTCGGGCTGAAAGGTGACGTCGAGTTCGGTTACTGCGGCCAGCAGCTCGCCGTCTGCCTGCACCTCGACGGGTGACGGTGATGCGACCTCGAAAGACTCGACATCCCGCCAGAGCGTCAAACCTTCGACCGACCCCAGGTTGCCGCCACGACGCGACGCCTTGAGGATCGCGGGGACCCTCCTGAGTTTGAGCTCCTCGATGACGAGCACGGCGATCGGATCAGGGTTCCCGACGATGAGCGGCCGTCGACCGAGATACGAGTAGACGTCGTGGAACTGTGCGAGCAGCCCAATCCCGTTCACTTCCCTTCCATTTGCGGTGACGGTCACGGTGGGCGGTCGCTTTCTCAGATCCTTGCGGATCGTCGAGATGGCAGTCCGGGCGTAGTGAACCGACCCGAAGGATCGCTTCCTGAGTGGGTCCTGCTCGGCGGCGTGCACGACCGCCGCATCGGCGCCGACGCCCATCGAGAAGAGGACCGAGCGGTGGAACTCGGCTTGATAGGAACGCCCGACGACTTCGAGTGTCGGCACCCGCTTCGCCTCGAAACCCTTCGACAGAATCCGAACGGCCTTCTTCGGTTTCGACGGTGCTCCGAGGATCCTGGCCAGCACGTTGGTGGTTCCGACAGGCACGATCCCCAGTACCGCCGAGGTGTTGACCAGCCCTTGGGCCACGTGATGGACTACCCCGTCGCCACCCATCGCCACGACGAGCTCGGTGCCGTCGGCGACCGCCTCTGCTGCGATGCGCTCGGACTCGGCCGAGCTCCGGGGCCATTCAGCTCTCACGTCGTGGTGTTTGGCGAGGGCTCTCATCGCAGAGCGGTGCAATCCGCCGGTGAACTGAGAGGCTGCGGGGTTGGCGATGAGCAACGCAGAGGACATCACAGCAGGGTACAGCTCCACCGCTCGGTGCTCGCACAGCACGTGGACGTTGGAGTGCTGGGCCTTGCGGCGTGTGGCGTGTGGCGTGAGGGGGAGAGCGCTACCGTTGTGGCCGATGCCCGAACCTGAACCGGCCGTCGCCGCGCCATCCCAGGCGCCCGATCCGAACGCTCCGCTGCAGTCACTGCTGAAAGATGGTGGTGCCGGAGCGTTGCTGGCCGCCGCCGCCGGAGATGTCGCTGGGCGAAGAGTCGAGGGCACATACAGCGCGAACACCCAGTTCGGGACCGTCTTCGCCTATCACCTGATGCGCAATGATGCCGTGGACCGGGACGTGTTTCGGGCGGAGGTGATGCTGTTGGATGGCGTCGGGGAGACCCATCAGGTGTATCGGGGGCTCGATCCAGATCTCAGGGCGTTTTTCGACTCGGTCAAGTCAGGCGCTCCGGTTGCGAGCACGCTCGCCACGTGCGGACCGGCAGCGCGATCGCTGGCGGCAGGACTTCGATTCCGTCACGACCCCAACGGCCTCATCTCCGCTGTGCTCCGCGCTGCCCGAATGACCAACTTGAACGCAGCATCGGTGGTGACAGCTGCAGCAGCAGCAGGCGCCGTTGCCGCCTCGACGTTCCACCAGGTGGGCAAGGACCTCTTCCTCGGAGTCGCCGAAACTGCCGAGCGGGCTCTCTTCGAGATCGATGGAGAGGAGTTCCGGTTCTCGGACATGGATGCGGCTGCCCTCCTCCCCGGTCGTATTCGGGCGCTCTGTGATCTGGTCGACAGCCAACTCCGTGAGGTCGTTGGGACGTTGGCTGAAGACAACGGACCAGTCGGGATCGATGGTGTCCTCCTCGCGATCGCGATCGCCGGGAACAAGAACCACGACGCCGTCCGCCTCATCGACACGGCTGCGCAAGCCGGGGGGTCGGACGTAGGCAGTATCACCGGCGCCATCGTGGGTGCGCGACAGGCGACGTCGATGTGGCCGTGGCGAGTTCCGAACGACACCTGGTTCGCAGAGATCGGACGGCGACTGGTCTCTGGCGAGACCGAGACTCGTGACCTGCCGATCCCGTACGCGGTGGAGGAGCGTCCGCTCCTCAAGCTCGACGTGCTCCCATCCAACGAGGATTGACCCTCACAACTCGACGCGCCCGATCGTGAACCAGCCCGCCAGAATCGATGCCGCGAGCACGAGCATGGCGACGCTCCGCCCCAGGTCGAGGACATCGACGATCAACGCCCAGACCAGCGGGCCGAGAATCGTGGCGAAGCGGCCGACGGTCGCATAGAGACCGTAGAACTCACCGAGATGCTCAGGTGGCGAGACCTCGAGCATCGTGACCCGGTCGGACGCCCAGGTCGCTCCGAGTGCAGTTCCGCCGACGGCTCCGATCAACCAGGCGAGCGCAACCAACCCTGTGACCGCTGCCGTCACACCCGTGACGATCGCCGCAACCCACCCCACGAGAGCCCACCGCAGCACGCGCTTGGACCCGAAACGCTGAACGGCCCAGCCGCCACCGATGCCTCCGACGATTGCGAATGCAATGGCCAGGGCAAGCAGCGTCCGCGACCCGGAAGGTTCGAGGCCGATCTCTTGGATGGCGTAGATGGTCAGGAAGCCACCGATCAAGGTGTTGATCGCATCGGTGTAGAGAAACCGTCCGATCAGGAATCGGATCACGTTGGGCCACCGGGCTGCCCGGCGCCACGACTTGACGAGGTCGCCAACGACCGAAGAGAGCGCCGGTGTAGGGCGGCCGCCGGCTGTCGGGCGCGGGTCGTGGATGTAGCGGAAGGCCGGGAGCGCGAACAGCAAGAAGCCTGCGGCGAGCATCGTGAAGGTGGAGGCATATCCAAGATCGAGGATCTCGAGTGACAGGACGCCGATCCCTACGCCGATGAAGGAGCCGATGTATCCGACGCCGACGCCGTTTCCCGATACGCGTCCGCGGTTCTCCCGTGTCGAGACGAACGGCAGGAGTGCGTCGTACACGACTGATCCGATGTTCACTGCGACGAGCGCCACGCCGAGGATGAGGAAGGTGACGACATCCGGCCCCCGGGTGAGCAAGGAGGTTGCTGCCACGGCGACGACGGTCGACATGGTCAGGATGCGGATTCTCCCACCGCGAACGTCGGTGATCGCTCCGACCCACGGTGCTGCGAAGATCACGATGAGTCCTGCTGCCGCAGCGGTGACCGCCAGGCTCGAGTCGGGGAGACCGGAGGTCGTCAGCCATTCGGGGAAGTAGAGGCCGACGACCCCGAGGGCGAAGATGGTGTTCGCCAGGTCGTAGATCACCCACGCCGTGGTGGCCCGTCGTGTTGGAGTCCCTTCGATCGTCACGCGGTCGAGTATGGCTCGTGAGTCGCGCTGGTTGCGATCTGCGATGGGTGAGGTGCGGTGCCTCTGCGGCTCACGGCGCATGGCGCACGGCGCTCGGCGCTCGGCGCAATCAGAACGTTACGGCGACCGAAATCAACTCGTCGTGCCCCAGCAGGCCGGCCGCCGCCTGTATGGCGCGGTTCGACTCGTCGAGCGGAAACTGGTGGCTGACGAGGTCGTCGATCCGGGGGTCGGTCTCGAGCTTGCGGGCAGCCCAGCGGTAGGCCTCGCTGGAGGCTCCGAGCGCTCCGATGATCGAGATCTCCTTGCCGACGATCACGTCGGAGAAGAACTGGCCGAGGGGTCGGTTGCCCTTCGTCGACGCAAGCACCAGGCGTCCCCCGGAACGGACCATGTCCATACCGGTGTAGATCGCCTCCGGGTCGTCGGAAGTCACGTCGACGACGATGTCGGGGCGTGTGCCGAGACTGTTCGCGATGGAGAATCCGAGATCATCCTCGGTCACGTTGACGGCGAGCTGGGCTCCGAGTTGGCGAGCGAGTTCGAGTCGGTCGCCGTCGTGGTCTAGGCCCGTGATACCGATCCATTCGGCGCCGGCTGCCTGTGCCGCCAGGAGACACGCCAGACCGCGGGGCCCGGGACCCAGGATGAGGACGCGTTCGCCAGGCTGCATCTTGGGCAGTTCGACCGTCCACGTGTACCCGGCGGCGAGTGGGTGAGCGAAGGTCGCCACCTCGGCGAGCGTGTCATCGGAGATGGGATGGAGGATGGCGTCGGGGTCGAGATACAGTTGTTCGGCGAGCCCTCCCCACAGACCGGGAGGCTCGGTCGAGGGGAGCGCCCCGTAGGCATTGAGTGGCTTGCGGCGGCTACAGCTGGCCAGCCCTCGAACGCACTGGACGCAGGTCTTGCATCTGATGATGGGCTCGACGAGTACGCGTGTTCCGATCGGGAGCGAGATCGAGTCGTCGAATGTGTCTGCGATCCGGCCGACGACCTGTTGCCCGGGAATGAGCGGATAGACGAGGTTGTGGCGGTCGCCCCGCCAGGCCTGCACCTCTGCCCCGGAGAGTCCAGTGGCTTCAACTGCGAGCCATCCGCCACGTTCGACCGTGCGTGCGGGGAGGCGCGTCGCTGCGAGCCTCCTCGGCTCAACCAACATCATGGCCTTGACTTCGCTCATGGGATCCCCCGAACTGTTCCAAGGAGTATGTCCGCCGATGTTATCGACACTCAGTCGGGAAACTTGTCGGAGCATCGGAGCGTTCTGGCCGCGCGGGCCGCCCCTGTGGCAGTACCGTTCGATGGAGACGTGAGGAGAACGCATGACCGAGTGGACGAACTCATCGCCTGACGAGGCGGACGATCCGGTAGCGCCGTCTGGCTTTCCGGCTGGCGAGGAGAACTACACCAGCAAGGGGCGGCTCAAGAAGAAGTACTACGAGGCCGAACTCCAGCGCCTCCAGGAGGAATTGGTCAAGCTCCAATACTGGATTCATGAGCGCGGCCTGAAGGTGTTGGTCATTTTCGAAGGCCGCGGGTCGGCGGGCAAGGGCGGCGTGATCAAGCGGATCACCGAGCGCACGAGCCCTCGCATCGTCCGGGTCGAAGCCCTGCCGAAGCCGACCGAACGAGAGCAGACCCAGTGGTACTTCCAGCGCTATATCAACTTGCTCCCCGCCGGCGGAGAGATGGTGATGTTCGATCGCAGCTGGTACAACCGTTCCAACGTCGAGTGGGTGATGGGGTTCTGCAATGACCAGCAGCACCAGGAGTTCCTCCGCAGCTGCCCCGAGTTCGAGCGGATGCTTGTGCGTTCGGGGATGATCGTGCTCAAGTACTGGTTCTCCGTGAGCTGGGCCGAACAGCGCAACCGGTTCGAGTCGCGGAACGAGGAGCCACTCAAGCGGTGGAAACTCTCGGAGATGGACCTCGAAGAGCACCGGCTCTACACCAAGTATTCGATGGCGAAGGACACCACCTTCCAGTACACCGACATCAAACAGGCACCGTGGTACGTCGTCCCGTCCGACGACAAGCGGACGGCCCGATTGAATTGCATCAGCCACCTGGTGTCGCAATTCGATTACGGCGATGTCATGCCGGACCCTGTTGCGTTGCCGGAACGCGAGGACTTCCCATACGTCCGTCCACCGATGGGCGAGCAGACGTTCGTGCCTGCGAGGTACTAGGAAGGCTTCGCCCGGCT
>JAHEIN010000181.1 GCA_024639335.1 bacterium
CACCGAACGTTCGCGCCAGCTCTCCCTCCTGTTTGCCCATCTCCGATTGGATGGCGAGCCAGAGGTCCTCGGGCGCCTGGCCTGCCGAAGGGTGGGCCCGGTATGTCCCGTGCTTCGTTTCGATGTCGGACGCGCCCAGCGCCGACGTGAACAGACCGCGAGCCGACTCGACGGCGACGACCTCAGCGGTACCGTTGGCCCGCACTGCCCCGGCTGCGTACACGGCACACAACCCCAATGCCGGGAGGTCATTCGTCTGTTCGATCCATACGTTGGCGTCGACCCGGCGAACGCCGTCGATGAAGACCACATCGGTCTGACCCTCCCAGCTCGGCGTGATGGCAGACCACTTCGAAGGGTCGGCCTCGACGTCGAGCTTCGGAGGCTGGGCGGCATCCTGCATCGCCGCCTCCGATGAGGGCCCGTACTCCGCCGCCCAGGGCTCGACCGTGTACTTCATCAGGCCTCCACTCGCTGCACGCGCGCACCGCCTGGCCGCTTCGAGACCTCGAAGCGAATCGGGATCTGCTGGGCCAGCTCGGAGACGTGAGTGATGAGCCCAACAGTCCTCCCATCGGAGCCCAACTCGTGGATCACCGCAGCGACGGTGTCGAGCGTCTCCACGTCGAGCGTCCCGAAGCCCTCGTCGAGGAACACCGACTCCAGCCGGGCGGTGCCGGACATCGAGATGGCCGCCATCTGATCTGCGAGCGACAGAGCGAGCGCCAGCGACACCACGAAGGTCTCGCCCCCCGAGAGCGTCTCGGGGGTCCGCCGCTCATCGGCGTTGAGACGATCGATGATGACGAACTCGGACTTCGCCACCGCCAGCGCATAGGCGCCGTTGGAGAGCTGGTCGAGGCGTTCGTTGGCGTGGACGACCAGATCGTGGACGACCTCTTCGATCAGCCAGCGTTCGAAGCCATTCACCTTGAGGTGACTCGAAAGCGCCCTGGCGACGACCGCGTCGCCCTCGTAGCCCTCGAGCGTTGCGGCCGAATCGATCTTGGTTTCGAGGTCGCGGCGCATTCGTTCGAGCCGCTCGGAGAGGCGGGCCTTGGCCACCAGTGCCTGCTCGTGGGGATCGGAGCTCTGCACGAGCTCGACCCCGGCTCCGGATATCCGATCGGCCATCGCCGTGGCCGACGCCTCGATCTCGGCGGCCTGGCGCGCAGTTGTGGCATTCAATTCGTCGAGGCGAGCCGCCAGGACGGCCGATTCGGCGTCCCGCCATTCGAGAAACGTAGACCACTCGCCTCCGAGATCCTTCCTCATCAACTCAGGGGGCCCCAGCAGGGTGACTTCCATTCGATGCCGGTCGAGCACGCTCCAGAACTCGCCGGCTTTCTCGCCGATCGTCGAGAATCGCTTCTCGGCTACCTCAGCGGCCCTTCTTGCCTGCGCAGCCGACCTCGTCGCTTCGTCGAGTACCGCCCTGGCCGTTGCGAGCTCCCGCTGCTTCGATTCCAGCTCGGGTCGTGTCACGGCGTCCAGCCGCCCGATGATCTCCGATCGCTCCGAGCCAAGCCGTTCGGTTTGGGAGCGGAACTGCTCGAGCTGGGTCTCGAGCGCGACCCGGCGTGCACTCGCCGACCGGGCGGCCTCTACGGCTGCAGAAGCGGCTCGAGTTGCCTCAGAGATCGATCCGCCCTGCTCGGTGTCCGCCAGATGCTCGGCTTGCAGCGGCCGGTGACAAACCGGGCAAGGATCCCCCACCTCGGACGCCTCTCTCAATGCGTGGGCGGCGTGCTCGGCAGAGAGACGCTCGAGACGAGCGCGGGCGCGATCGGATTCGGCCCCAAGCTTCTCTTCCTCCTTGGCGGCTACCGCCAACGAGCCTTCGAGCTCGGAGGTTCTCTTGGTGCCGTCTTCGATTCGCTCAGCCAGCTTCTCTGCTTGTTCGGAGAGCCCAATCAGCCTGGCGACCTCGGCCGGGTCGCCCGCCTCGGACACCATGGCAGTCGCCTGCTCGACAGACCGAGCAGCCGTCTCGGCTCGCTCTACGGCCGTCGAGCGCTCGGACAGGGCGGCGGTCAGCAGATCGTCCAGGTCGGCGAGACCGTCGGGGAGCTCGATTCGGCTCAACCCCTCCGACAGCCGTACGAGTCCGCTGGTCTCCCGCTCGGCCTCGGCGTGTGCCGTCCTGGCGGCATCCAGTCGCTGACGCTCGCCTGCCGACCACTCGGTGACGGTTGCGAGCTGCCGTTCGGTGGATTCGAGCTCGGCGACGGCCTCGGGCGTCACATCCTCCAACCTGGCGAGCGACTCCTTCAGCACCTCAGCACGCGCCTCGGAGGCCTGGCTCCGTTGCACCGAGAGTTCCCGGACCTGCGCGTAGCGCCCGAGATCCAACAGCTCTCGCAGCAGGGTCTGACGATCGGACGATCCGCCGAGCAGGAATGAGGCGAACTTCCCCTGTGGAAGCACGACCGACTTCGTGAAGTGCTCGTAGGAGAGACCGAGCAAGTGTTCCACGGCTTCGGTGAGCTCCGCGGCTCCGATGACATCCTCGGCCCCACCCTCGAGACGGGCCTCGTTCGTGGTTGCGCCCGTCGTGGTCCGCTGGACCACCCTCGTCGCAGAATACCGGGTCCCGCCCACCGAGAACTCGAACCGGATACGCGCACGCTGGGCACCCAGACTGATCACCGGCTCGACGCGTCCCTTCTTGAGCCGCGGGATCGATCCGTAGAGGGCAAAGGTGATCGCATCGATGATGGACGACTTGCCGGAGCCGGTCGGACCGACCAGCACGAACAGCTCGGCATCGGAGAAGTCGATCTCGACCCGGTCGCGGAATGCCGTGAACCCTTCGAGCTCCAATCTCTCAGGTCGCATGTACCTGGTCCAGGAGTTCTCGGAACAATGCCACCACCGCCGCGTCGTCGACATTCTTCGAAGTCAGATACTCTGCGAAGACCTCCTCCTCGGGCCGCTCGAGCCTGCCCTCGGATTCGTGGGTGCCCACGTTGCGCTGGTCGACGGCGATGACGACATCGACGATGCGCTCGGACAGATCCCTGATCTCGGTTGCGAGACCCGCTCGCGAGGGTTCCTCGACATGGACCTTCAGCAGATCTGCGTCGGTGTCCTCGATGGCGGCCTCGATCTGAGCGACCGTGCCACGGACCACTCCCAGACGTCGACCGGCTTCGAGCGGCACGGGAGTGACCTTGGCCGGGAGCCCGGGCTCGGCGTCGACCATCAGAACACCTTTGCGGTCCTCCACCTCACCGAAGTCCAGCTGGATCGGCGACCCCGAGTACCACATGGGAACGGCATGCGGGACCTTCTGCTGGCGATGGAGGTGGCCGAGCGCCACATAGGACAGCCAGGACGGGAACGTCGCAGGCGGGACGGCGTACCCGAATATGTGCGCTTGCCGCTCGGACCCGACCCCGACGGCGCCGTGCACCATCATGTGACTGAGCACGACATTCACCGTGGAGACGGACATCTGCGAACACAGTGCACCGACGATGCGCTGCATCCGGCCGGCGTACTGCAACCCGTGATCGTCAGGGTCCAGGTTCATGAGATCGTCGGCCTTGACGATCCCCCGTTGAGACGTCCAGGGCACCAACGCCACCCGACAGTCGATACCGGGCACGTCGATGACTCCGCCTTCGTCAGGTCGCCGCAAGCCGGATCCAATGACGATGCGCCCCAGACCGAGCAGCGGCTCCAGGGCGGCAAACCGGCGGGCGTTGTCATGGTTGCCTGCGACCGCGACCACCGGGGCGATCTCGGCGAGATCCAACAGTGCTCGGAAGACGATGGACTCGGACTCCGGCGACGGGGCACCGGTGTCGAACAGGTCACCTGCCACCAACACGACGTCGACGGTGTTGGCAGAGGCGATGCCGATGATCTCCTCGAGGACCGCCCGGTGCTCTTCGGCGCGGCTCCGTCCACGGATCGAGCGTCCGACATGCCAGTCGGAGGTGTGCAGGATCTTCACGCTGGGAGGGTACCGACGGAGACGGACAGATTCGGTCCGCTCGTATGCTTGTGGAGCGATGCGAATCACGTTCCCTGCCTCCCACGAACGGATCGGGGCCGTCCGTATTCACGAGGCCGGCCGGATCATCGAACTCGACTCTGCCGGGGACAGGTGCGAGGCCGACGCTCGAGCCGACCACGCCTTCCTCTCATCGGAGGTGCTCGAGTCGGCCCATCGCCGGCTCACGGTGGTCGTCCCGATCAAGAATGAGCGTCGTAGCACTCTGCGTGGGGTGCTGGCGGGAATTCCGGGCGGCTGTCGGGTGGTCGTCGTCTCTGCGTCGGAGCCACAGCCGATCGACCGATTCGGCCTGGAGCGGGAGGTGATCGACGACTTCGTGTCTCGGACCGGCCGCCACGTCCTCCACGTGCACCAGCGCGACGCCATCGTGGCCGCGGCGTTCGAACAGTCCATGCCCGAACTGCTCGACGGGGCGGGACTGGTGAAGTGGGGCAAAGGGGAGGCGATGCTCGTCGGCGCCATGATCGCCCGGGAGTTCGATTCTGATGCCGTTGGCTTCATCGACGCCGACAACTACGTGCCCGGGGCCGTCAACGAGTATGTGAGGATCTTCTCGGCCACCATCGCCTCGATGAAGTCGGAGTACACGATGGGCCGGATCTCGTGGCAGTCGAAGCCGAAGGTCGACGAGGGCAGCCTCGTGTTCAACCGGTGGGGCCGATCAACCACCGTCTCGAACCAAGTGCTCAACGAGGTGCTCTCGCACTACCTGGGCGAGGGAACCCGGATCATCACCACCGGCAATGCCGGCGAACATGTCGTCTCGATGCCGCTCGCCGGTCGGCTTCGATTCACTGGATCGTTCGGGGCCGAAACCGGTCAGTTCATCGACCTGATGGAGCAGTACGGCGGGATCATCCCCCCGATCGGCGACGTGCCCGAGCGTGTCGACGTGATTCAGACCGAGACGATCAACCCGCATTTCCACGAGGACAAGGGCGAGGAGCACGTCGCGATCATGCGCGACCAGTCGGTTGCGACGATCACCGACTCACCGATCTGCCCACCACACGTAGCCGAGGCGTATCGAACGGAAGTCCCCGTTCCGGATCGCTATCCGGCCTTCGAAGCCCGCCCTGCCATCGACCTCGAGCGCCTCGAGAAGGGCGGCGCCGGCGACGTCGAACGATGATCTTCCATCTCGCCGA
>JAHEIN010000182.1 GCA_024639335.1 bacterium
TGGCGTTTGGGATTTCGGCGGTGCTTGCCTATATCGTGTCGCTCATACTTGAGTCCGTGGCGGTTGCACGCGGGAGAGAAAGGGATTTGGATTGGACCAGTTGATTCTCGCGCTCGAGGAATGCGACTTCGTCAACGAGCCCGTCTGCGCTCCAGGGAACGTCACCGAACTCTTCGTCTTCCCGAACATCGTCGGTCAGGTCAACCGGACCGTCTTCCTCATATTCTTGGCCGCCGCCATCGTCGTGGCAGTCCTCTACTTCGCCTACCGGCGCCCGAGCCTCATCCCTTCGAAGTTCCAGGCGAGCATCGAGTCGCTCGTGAGCCTCGTTCGTGACGACATTGCGATCGGCATCATCGGCCCCGACGGGCTGAAGTACTTTCCATACCTGCTCTCACTGTTCATGTTCATCCTCGTGGGGAATCTCTTCGAGATCACCCCGCTGGTCAACTTTCCGATCACCTCTCGTATGGCAATCCCGGGTTTCCTCGCATTGGTCACCTGGTTCATCTTCTTGGTGGTCGGCATTCGCAAGCAGGGCATCGGCTATTTCACTCACCTGCTCTGGCCGCCCGGGGTGCCCGTCGCACTCAAGCCGCTCGTCGGCGTCATCGAGTTCGTCTCCACGATCCTGGTCCGACCTTTCTCGCTGGCGGTTCGGTTGTTCGCCAACCTGGTTGCCGGACACACGATGCTCTCTCTGTTGCTCGTCACGGGCTGGGTGTTCACTTCCAATCTCTTCGTGAACTTCGGAGAGATCGGGTGGAAGGGCCTGGCAGGTTTCGCCTGGTTCGGCATGGCCCTGGGCATCTGGATCTTCGAGCTGATGGTCTCGTTCCTCCAGGCATACATCTTCACCCTCTTGTCAGCGGTCTACATCGAGTCGTCGCTGCATCCAGAACACTGATCAGAGAATCCTGAACCACAGGAGAAAGGAAACACGAACTGATGGACGTAGTACTCGGAGTACTCGCCGTGGCTCAAGTGCTCGCCCAGGAGGCAGTGGAGAGCGGCATCACGGGCAGCCTCAACGTTGTTGGGTACGGACTCGCAGCGATCGGCCCGGGAATCGGCGTCGGTCTGGTCGCCGGCAACGCCGTACAGGCGATGGCCCGCCAGCCCGAAGCGGCCGGCATGGTCCGCACCACCATGTTCCTCGGCATCGCCTTCACTGAGGCGCTCGCCCTCATCGGCTTCGTGCTCTTCTTCCTCGGTTGATCGCGATGCTGAACGTGATCCTCGCAGCAGAAGAGAGCGAAGGGGGAGGGGCAGAACTCCTTCTGCCCGCGACCCCAGAGCTGATCGCGGGAATCATCGCGTTCGGGATCGTTTTCTTCTTCATCTGGCGCTGGGCCGTGCCGGCCATCAACAAGTCGCTCGAGGAGCGGCAGCGGGCGATCGGCGGTCAACTCCAGGAGGCCGAGAAGACGAAGTCCGAAGCCGATGAGCTGCTCGCCGACTACCGCTCCCAGATCGCCGAGGCGAAGGCGCGGGAGAACGAGATCCTCGAGGAGGCTCGAGCCGAAGCGGAGCAGATCCGCGCAGACCTCGTGGCAAAGGCACAGTCCGAAGCCGACCAGATCGTCGCGCGGGCACGCCAGGACGCAGAGGCCGAACGCGCTCAGCTGCTCAGCGATGTCCAAGCAGACGTTGCCAATCTGAGCATCGATCTCGCCGAGCGCGTCGTGGGCGGGAGCCTCGATCGCGAGACTCAGCGGAGCCTCGTCGATCGGTACATCGCCGAATTGGAGAGCTGAGTTGGCCGAGCGCACCGCAGGATATGCAGCGGCGATCTACGAGCTGGCGACGGCCGAGGGCGACCTCCCGAGGGTCGAGGCCGAGCTGGCGTCGATCGCCCGTTCGATCGACGCCTCCGCAGATTTGAGGTCGACACTCACCGATCCCGCACTGCCATTGGAGCGGAAGCGTGCGGTGATCGACGATCTGCTCGGAAGCAGAGCGTCGCGAACCACGATCACCGCGATCAACATGGTCGCCGGTCTCAACCGCTTCGGCGAGCTCGGGGAGATCGCACGACACCTCTCCGTTCGCTCTGCTGCCTCGGTGGGCAAGAAGCTCGCCGAGGTTCGCAGCGCCGTTGAACTCGACGCAGCAACCGTCCAGCGACTCGCAGCGGCGTTGGAGAAGCAGACCGGGAGCGCGGTGGAGGTCAGGACGGTCGTCGACCCTTCCATCATGGGCGGAATCGTCACTCGTGTCGGCGACACCGTCATCGACGGGTCGGTTCGAAGCCAGCTCGACTCGCTGCGCCAAGCACTTCGGAACCAGTAGGAGCGAACCATGGCAGAACTCACGATCTCCGCCTCAGACATCTCAGGGGCACTTCGTAAGAACCTCGAAGGCTGGAGCCCGAAGACCAAAGAAGAGACGGTCGGCTACGTCACGTCGATCGCCGATGGTGTCGCCCGGGTCGAAGGACTGCCGTCCGTGATGGCATCGGAGTTGTTGGAGTTCCCCGGTGGTCTTCTCGGCGTCACGCTGAACATCGATGAAGACGACCTCGGCGTCGTCATCATGGGTGAGGCGAGCCACATCCAGGAAGGTGACCCGGTCAAGCAGACCGGCAACGTCCTCTCGGTCCCGGTCGGCGATGCACTCCTCGGTCGGGTCGTCGACACCCTTGGCAGCCCGATCGACGGGAAGGGCCCGATCAACACGAGCGAGCGCCGACTGCTCGAAACGCAGGCCCCATCCGTCGTTCAGCGTCAGCCCGTGCACGAGCCGCTTCAGACCGGGGTCAAGGCGATCGACTCGATGACGCCGATCGGACGGGGACAGCGTCAGCTGATCATCGGTGACCGGCAGACCGGAAAGACAGCGCTGCTCGTCGACACGATCATCAATCAGAAGCAGTACCAGGGCACCGATCAGGAAGTGAAATGCGTGTACGTCGCCATCGGCCAGAAGGCATCGACGGTGGCCGAGGTCGCTGACGTGCTGGAACAGCATGGCGCGATGGACTACACGGTGATCGTCTCTGCTCCTGCATCGGTCTCGCCGGCGCTCCAGATGTATGCCCCGTATGCCGGTTCGGCGATCGGTCAGTACTGGATGTACAAGGGTGAGCACGCACTCGTCATGTTCGACGACCTCTCGAAGCAGGCGGTTGCCTATCGCGAGATCTCGCTTCTGCTCCGGCGCCCTCCGGGTCGTGAGGCCTATCCCGGCGACGTGTTCTATCTACACAGTCGTCTGCTCGAGCGTTGCGCCAAGATGTCCGACGAGCTCGGTGCTGGATCGTTGACCGGTCTTCCCGTCATCGAGACCAAGGCCAGCGACATCTCGGCCTACATCCCGACCAACGTGATCTCTATCACCGACGGGCAGGTCTTCCTCGAGGCCGACCTCTTCTACCAGGGCGTCCGACCGGCCGTGAACGCCGGAACGTCGGTCTCCCGGGTCGGTGGTGACGCCCAGATCAAGGCGATGAAGAAGATCGCGGGTCCGCTTCGCCTGAACCTCGCCCAGTACCGGGACCTTGCGGCGTTCGCCGAGTTCGGTTCGGACCTCGATGCCGCGTCACTCGCTCAGCTCGAGCGGGGTCGACGTGTGGTCGAGATCCTCAAACAACCGCAGTATCGGCCCGTGCCGGTCGAAGAGCAGGTCGTTGTGATCTATGCGGTGACCGAGGGATACATGGACGACGTCGAGGTCGACCACGTCAGGCGGTACGAACGTGATCTGCGCGATCACCTCCGTACTCGCTACTCGGGAGTGCTCGCCGACATCCGAGAGAGCGGTCAGATCAGCGACGAAGAGCGGCTGGTGGAGGCCATCAAGGGTTTCACTGAGGCGTTCGTGGCACGCGACGCAGTGGAGTGAGTCGAGTAGATGGCTTCAGCTGACCTCAGGGAGACTCGTCGACGCATCAAGAGTGTCGAAGGCACGAAGAAGATCACGCGCGCCATGGAGTTGATCGCGGCTTCGCGTATCCCGAAGGCCATCGCCCGAGTCACGGCGTCGAAGCCGTACAGTGCGAAGCTCGTCGAGGTCATCAGCAACGTCGGTTCGGCTACCGGTGGCGCTTCGCACGCCCTGTTGGAGCGGAGAGAGGTCGAGACCGTCGGAATCGTCATCATCTCATCCGACCGGGGCCTGGCCGGCGCCTACGCCACGAACATCATCCGCATGGCAGAAGATGCAATGGCTCGGCACCGTGCGGCCGGCCAGGAGGTCGTGCTCTACGCAGTCGGCAAAAAGGCGAAGTCCTATTTCGAATACCGGAACTACCGGGTGGAGCGTTCCTGGCTCGGCGTCACCGACACGCCCGGATACGGTGATGCACGGTCGATCGCAAACACGGTGATGGACTCGTTCGCCAGCGGTGTCGTCGATTCGGTCGAGGCCTTCTACACGAGGTTCGAGTCTGCGCTCACGCAAACGCCAACCGGGTACGAGCTGCTGCCTGTGACTCCCCGTGTATCGTCCGACGAGGGACCTGCCGTGTCATACGAGTATGAGCCCTCACCGGCACAAATCCTCGATCGGCTGCTCCCGCGATATGTGGAGGCGACGATCTACAGCATGCTGCTGGAGGCATCTGCCTCAGAGCACTCGGCGCGGCGTCGATCGATGAAAGCGGCGACGGACAATGCCGAGGAACTCATCAAGAACCTGACGGTGAAGGCGAACCGTGCCCGTCAGGCCGAGATCACGACGGCGATCACCGAGATCGTCGGCGGTGCAGAGGCGCTGTCCAAGTGAACGGTTCGGAGATCACCGAGAACACCAGTTGGAGGAAACGTGGCTGAAGGAATCAAGGCGTCCGGCCGAATCGTCAAAGTCGCCGGGCCGGTCGTCGATGCGGAGTTCCCGCACGAGGAGCTCCCGGAGATCCTGAACGCAATCGAGATCGAGTTCGAGCTCGGCGGGGAGTCCCAACGGATCATCGCCGAAGTTGCTCAGCATCTCGGTGACAACAAGGTCCGCGCGATTTCGATGGCGCCAACCGACGGTCTGACTCGCGGCGCACCGGTCTACGACACCGGTGGTCCGATCACCGTCCCGGTCGGCAACCAGGTTCTCGGGCACATCTTCAACGTCTATGGCAGGTCGCTGGACGCCCCTGATCTCACGTTCGACGAGCGGTGGCCGATCCACAGACAGCCCCCGGCATTCGAGGATGTGGAACCTCAGCG
>JAHEIN010000183.1 GCA_024639335.1 bacterium
GCTGGGTCGGGATCGCATTGACGACGATGTCGGCGTGCTCGATCGCTCGATGCACGTCACCGGTCGCATCGAGGTCGGGTCCGAGGTCGACACCGGCCAGAAAGGTGCGGTTCTCGTGGCGGTTGACGATGTCATCGACCACCTCGGGCTCACGGGCCCAGATGAGCGTTGGTACACCTTCGGTCACGAGCAGCCGCGCGAGCGCAGTTCCCCATGCTCCCGCTCCGATCACCGACGTTCGTAGTTGGTTGTCCACTGCGATCTCCCCGTTCGGCAGGAGCCGATCTCCTGGAAGATACATCGGGCGATCGGGACACGCTGTTGGTCCGAACAACGCTGCGTTCGCAGCGGGTCGGACACGTGGCTACTGGACCCTGGCCGGCTTCCTGGCTGTGTCTATCGGGTCAAGTCGTGGGCGGTGCGCCGTTGGACTCATCGGTCCCGGCTGGCCTACCTCGTCGCCCCGCTCGTCCTGGTGGCGTCGGTGGTCACCAGCATGGTGGTCCAAGCGTCGATCTCGGCTGATGACCGTTCAGGCGTCAACCCAGCAGCATGGCCAGAGCGAGCGGTCACCACGCCGGTCGCTGCGTCCCGAGGTTTGACGGGCCGGAAACCTCCTTCACGCCGGCTGGATGCGCAAGTACGATCGATCGCGTAGTACGACCTGGGAGGGGTATGTGCAGGACCAAGCTGCTCTCCAGACGTACCGGTATCTACGGATCGGACTCGTCGGCGCCGTTGTGCTGTTGACGGCGTCGATCCTCGTCGAATGGCGTGATGCCGATTGCTGGCAGACCTCGATCAGCGCCTACTACTACACCCCAGTGCGGGCAATCCTGGTCGGCACGCTGATCTTGGTCGGGTTCGCCCTGATCGTGATCAAGGGTCGGAACACACCGATCGACATCGCCCTCAACTTCGCTGGGATGTTCGCTCCGGTCGTTGCTGTCGTGCCGACGACCAGCGTCGGCGAGTGTCATTCGGTTGATCCGCAGCTGGCTGACCCCCGTAACGCCGACGGGACGCTCACGGCACAGGTGATCGCCAACATCGACAACAACGTGTGGTCGTTGCTCATCATCGGCTTCATCGGGCTGGGCGCCGCACTCGCGGTCGCCATGATCGCGAACGACGGCAAGCTCGGCGCCACCCCGAAACGGGCGCGTGCGTTGGCGATCGGTCTGGCCGTGACCCTCGCCTCCCTGATCGTGGTGCTTCTGGCCTTCCGCCTGTGGGACGACTTCTACGAGCGGGCGCACGGGATTGCAGCGGTGGGCATGTTCGTGTTCCTCGCGTTCGCGGTGCTGTTCAACGCACTGAAGGTCCGCCAGCTCGGGAGGATGAACTTCTTCTACATCTACCTGGCGATCTTGGTCTTGATGATCGCTGCCGGCCTCGTGCTGTACCCGCTCGATTGGGAGTACAACACGCTTGTACTGGAGTACACGGAGATCTTCCTGTTCGGGGTGTTCTGGGGTGTTCAGACCGTCGAACTCTGGAACGAAACAGCCAAGAGCGAGCGAGAGCAGGAGGAGGTCGAGGTCGAGCCGAGCCCCTCGCCGGCCTGACGGGGACGCCAGTTGGTGGGACATTCCCAAGCATCAGCGTCGTCGAAGGGTTCGGTCTCGACTCATCCGAAGACGGTCAATCCCCTGGGCGATTCGCAATGACGTGTCGCTCGACGGGTTGGCGACGACGCCGCTCGTGCTCCGCGAACGCGGATCGGGAAAACGCGACGCGCTCGCGCAGGTCTGGTCAGACTCGGGTGGTGGGCGTGAGTGTCAGGTGGGTGTGTCGCCCAGGACTGACGTCTCGGCTACGTGTAATCCACCCTGCGCATCACGAGGAACTCGTCGATCTTCAACAGCCGAGGCGGACGTTTGGCTCCCGGGGGAAATCGCTCGAACGCCGCGTCGGCGGTGATCAACTCCGGGCCGACGAGATCGACGGTCCCCCCATCGACCTCGAGCGTTGCCTCGCCCGCGGCGAGGACGTTCTGCACCCAATCCGACCGCGACCCGTACACCAGTGTGAAGATGAACCCGCCGTCGACGGGGAGCGCTTCGAGCGGCGTGCGATACGGCCGGCCCGACGAGCGGCCGACGTGCCGGATCACCTGCCACTTGCCACTGCGCACCGCCCGCGGGTTGAAGACCCGCTTGTTGACCCGTCCCCACCACAACGGCATCGGCATCGTTCACCCCCGGCTCTCTCAGAATCACCGTAGTGCCATCGAGCCCGGTGGGGTGATGGTCGCCGACATCGCCACACAAATCGCCACGAACGTCGCCAATAGGTAGCCAGCCCCCTCGCCGTCAGCCCCGCGGAATGCAACTAGCTGGCTGGGCTGGGCGCTGTTCACTCGATCGCGGAAGCACCGACGGGTGGATCGGGGAAGGCGTCGACATCACGAGGGGCATGCGCTGGTTGGTCTCCGGCCCCTGCAGCTCTACGGAGCCGATCACCTGTGATGGTGAGCCCTGCGCGATCCATCACAGCGCCGCTCCAGCCCCCGATGGCTCGACCGTTGCCGTCGCCTTCTCCAGGTCGCCCTTCGACCCCATCCGGGCGACCGAGCCGATGACGCTCGTCATCGTCGATCCGATCGACGGCACCGAGCTGCGACGCGTCGAGGTCGGGCCTTCCAACACGCAGCCAGCGGGGATCGACTTCGACGGGGAGAACGTCGTGCTCGGCCGACGGCAAGACTGGCGAACGGAGCTTGCACCCATCCTCGTCGAACCCGACGGCACCATCACCGAGTTCGCGCCTGGTGATCGCCTCGCCGACGTCCGATGACCGACGGGGTTCAACCACGGCGAGCAGCGGTGAGCTCGTCCCTGGGCGCCACGCGGCTCGGTGCTCGTATGGTGGACCGATGAGCGATGGCGCGACCGTGTTCACCGATATTGCGACCGAGGTCGAGATCCCACAGGACGGGACCCTCAGCCGTGTGCTCTACAAGGACGAGCGGCTGCGGCTCGTCGCGTTCGCCTTCGACGAAGGGCAAGAGCTGACCGAGCACACCGCAGCTGTGCCGGCGGTGGTGCAGGTGGTGCGGGGCCGCTTCCACCTGACGCTGGGAACCGAAGAGGTGACCGCGGATGCCGGCAGTTGGATCCGAATGCCCGCCAACCTCCCGCACTCGGTGCGAGCGTTGGAGCCGAGCGTCATGCTCCTCACCCTGTTGTCCGGGGGCTGAGCCACCGCAACCAAACATCAAGCCGCCCACAACCGGCGAAGTCGAGTGGGTGGTGCAGCTCGGAGCCCAATCGATGTTCACGTTCCTCGGCGGGACTCGGCAGCGTCCCGGAACGGCACGTGGCGCGATTCGGAAGCCATCGTCGGCAACATGCAGCGCCGGTCTCGGAGACCGAAGGCCAGAAGTCTTGAATCGGGGGTGACTCATGACTACGAGAAGACAGCGTCGTCAGCGTTGATCAACGGTGGGTCGCGCTGGATCGGGTCATCCTCGCGGTGCCGGCTCCGGCCGGTTGGAGGCCTCCCGCCGCTGCGATCATCGCGCGCCCGGCATGGGCCGTCATGGGTGGTAGGAAGATCTCCGCAGCAAGTTCTTGTTCGCCGTTATCGAGTGTCCTCGACCGGCACATCGGGGTCGGGGGACGAGTGCGGCGGTTGTGGCGCTGGTTCGTTGGGCTGATCGATCAGTTGATGTGGCCAACGAGGTCGAGGTGCTCGCCGAGTTCGTCCTCTAGCGGCTCGACGCCGATTGGTATGAGGATCGTGTCGCCGCTGATGACGGGGTCGTGGGTCCACACCGGTGGCCAGGGGTTCACGACTCGTTGCCAGTCGACATCGTCGGATGACACCCAGACCACCCCGGCTCTCAGACCGGCCGCTGATTGAACGGAGACGTAGCCGGCGTCGGTGACGGCGAGGCCTTCACCCGGTCGCCTCGTCGAGTCGCCCCAGGTGCGCCCACCATCTGTCGAGGTGTATCCGATGTCTTCAAGCCAGTTGGACAGGTAGAGGTTCTGTCCCCAACTCTTGGGATCTGCCATGTCGTCGGGAACACCGGCCGCCTCGGTCCAGGTTCGACCGTCACCGGAACGCCAGTAGAGCTTCCGCTCACGGTCCGGTTCGTTGGTGTCGATCGACCAGGCGAAGAACCCGGTGTCCAACACGAGCACCTCGTCGAATGACGCCGGGACGCCAGAAACCTGCTCGAACGAGTCACCATCGAGCAGCCACAGCGTGCTGCCCGGGCCGGTGAGCACCACACCGGCAGGACCGGCGTAGAGATCGCCGATGGCGGCCGGTGGATCCTCCACCTCCAGAGCCGTCCAGGTTCCGCCTCGATCGGCGCTCACGTACGCGACCTCAGGTGGATACAGAGGCGACACATACAACTTCTTGCCGTCGGCGGCGATGAACCTGACGGTCGAGGGCGGCGACGGGATCGGCTGCCAGTCGATCCCATTCTGCGAAAAGACCAAACCTGGGTCAGCCTCATCGGTCTGCTCGTCGACGACCGCCACGAATCCGCCCTCGATGGCCACGACCGGGCGATAGGAGTCCTGGAACGGCGCGGCCGGCCCCCAGTAGGGTTGGCCGGCCACGAACTGCCAGTCGATCGGGCCGATCGGACTGTCGATCGTCACTGGGCCGCCGCCAGGGTCGACCTCGACGACGGGAGTGTCGCCCAACGGATACCAATCACTGTGCAAGACATCCCAGCGGTGGTCGCAGAAATCCACCGGATCGGCGAGCCGCAGCGCCGATACCTCCACCGACCAGCGATACGTGCCAATCGCTCCGACCTCACAGTCTCCCGTCGTCGCTGTCACCTCGATCTGGTCGTCGTAAGCCACATAGGTGAAGCGGGAGTCATGCAAGCCGGGCGTCAGCCCCCGCACCCGACCGGTTCCGTCCTCGTGGAACTCGGCGTACGAGCCGAATGCGACCGAGCCGGAAGCGGTCCCCGCCCCGTAAACGCCCAACGGAAAGCCGTCTTCGACCACGGCTTCTGAGCCGGCCGGCACAACCGACGGTTCGACCGACTCGTCGCCATCGGACGAGCAGGCACCGGCCACCGCCAAAAGCGCCAACAAGCCAGCCGCCAACAGCCGCATCGATAGCACTCCCTTCGTCTCTCT
>JAHEIN010000048.1 GCA_024639335.1 bacterium
CACGTCGACCCCTCCGCGCGGGTGAAGAAGGGCATCAGCCAGGTGATGGAAGGCAGACGCATCTTCGCCGAGCTCACCGTCGACGAGAACCTGACGGCCGGTGCCTACACCAACCGCAACTCGAAGAACGTCAAACGGCAGCACGACCGGGTGATGACGTTGTTTCCCCGCCTCGCCGAGCGTCGCAAGTCGATCGCCGGCTACATGTCCGGTGGCGAGCAGCAGATGCTCGCGATCGGGCGAGCGTTGATGCAGGACCCAAAGCTGTTGATCATGGACGAGCCGTCACTCGGGCTCGCTCCGAAGCTCGTTCAACAGATCAAGGAGATCATCGTCGACATCAACCGGCAGGGCACCTCGGTGCTGCTGATCGAGCAGAACGCCAACATGGCGCTGTCCATCGCCCACCACGGCTACATCATGGAGACCGGGAAGGTCGTCATGGACGGCGACCCGAAGAAGCTCCTCCAAGACGAGGACGTCCAGGAGTTCTACCTCGGACTCCACGGCGAGGAAGGCGAGCGGAAGTCGTTCCGAGACGTCAAGCACTACAAGCGCCGCAAGCGGTGGCTGTCGTGACCTCGCTGCGCTCGGTCGGTCGTGGGTCATGGGTCGTGGGTTCTGAGTGTCTCGAAGACTGTCATCACTCATCACCCAGTACTCACAACGGAGGTGACCGGTGACCAATACGACGGAACGTTCTCAACGGGCTACGAGCAACTACACCGGGCACCTCCTCGAAGTCGACGACATCCGGCTGTCGTTCAAAGGGGTCCGGGCGATCGACGGGGTGTCGTTCCACGTCGACGAGGGTGAGTTGTACGCCATCATCGGTCCGAACGGCGCCGGCAAGACGTCCATCTTCAATTGTCTCAACCAGGTGTACAGGCCGCAGGAAGGTGACATCCTCTGGAAGGGAGAGCCGATCATGGGGCTCAAGCCGAATCAGACCGCCGAGCTCGGAATCGCCCGCACTTTCCAGAACATCGCCCTGTTCGCCCACATGACGGTCATCGAAAACATTCTCACCGGCCGGCATGTCCGCATGAACGCCGGCTGGCTCGCCGGAGCCTTCTGGCTCGGGAAGGCGAAGAAGGAGGAGATCGCCAACCGTCAGAAGGTCGAGGACATCATCGACTTCCTCGAGATCGAGCGGTGGCGGAAGTATCCGGTCGGCCTCCTCCCGTACGGGATCCAGAAGCGGGTCGAGCTCGCTCGCGCACTCGCCATGGACCCCGAACTCCTCCTGCTCGACGAGCCGGTGGCGGGCATGAATCTCGAAGAGACAGAGGACATGGCCCGGTTCATCCTCGACATCCAGGACGAGTTGGGCATCACGATGATCCTGGTCGAACACGACATGGGACTCGTCATGGACATCGCCGACCGTGTGATGGTCGTCGATTTCGGCCGCAAGATCGGCGAGGGCATCCCAGAAGAGGTTCAGCAGAACCCCGATGTCATCAAGGCCTACCTCGGCGAAGAGTTCGAGGGGTAGGGCTCGCCTGGCGGCTCGCCGTTGTGAGGCAGCGTTCTGAGTCGTGAGTTACCGAGGACTCGGGACTCACGACCCGCAACCCACAACAGCCAATGCGAGGCGCCGGCCGAGCGAGGCCTATCTCTCGCCCAGGAGACGCCAGGTGGCGGGGAGAAGGAGGCCCGCGGCGGCTGCCTTGAGAACGTCACCGAAGACGAACGGCGCCACGCCTGCGAGGACGGCGTTGTTGAAGTCCATCCCTGCGTAGAACATGAGTCCTGCCACGCCGAAGGCGTAGATGACAGCCGACCCGGCGAGGAAGGCGGCCACCGTCGTGCCTACATGCCGGTCCTGTTTGCGCTCGGCCAGCTTCCCGATCAGGGCAGCGCCGAATACGAACCCGACGAGATACCCGCCGGTCGATCCGGTGATGGTTTCGATGCCCGACCCGCCGTCGGTGAAGACCGGCAGGCCGATGGCGCCCATCAGGATGTAGACGATCTGGCTGGCGGCGCCCAACCGCATGCCGAGGGCCGCTCCCGAGAGCAGGACGGCGAAGGTGGATCCGGTGATCGGGACGGGGGTGAAGCCCAACGGGACGCGGTACTGGGCGGCTGCGGCCGTGAGCGCGGCAAACCCGATGACGGCGACGACCGCGGCCACACGACTCCTCGGCAGCACCCGACCGGTCAGGACTGTTGGCGCAAACGTCTCCATGGTTCTCCTCTTGGCCTCCGGGGGATTCTATGGGGTGATCGGCCAGGTATCCGGCTCGAAGGGATACGATTTCGCCGATGCATGCCACGCTGCCACGTTGGGTCGCGGGCACCTTCGTCGGTTTGTTCTTCACGGCCGCCGCGGCAGTCGGTGCCTGGTCGATCGAGTTGCCCTACCTCGCTTTCTCCCCGGGGCCGGTCGGCGATGCCGTCGATGTGGTGGTAGCAACAGAAGACGTCGAGGTCTTCATGCCAGACGGCGAGCTGTTCTTCCTGACGGTTTCGGTCACCGCCAATGGGGTGAACCTGTACGAGGCGATCACGGCAGGTCTCGATCCTGCCGTTGACCTCGTGAGGAAACAGGCGGTTCGTCGTGATGACGAGACAGACGAGGAATACAAGCAGCGCAACCTCGATCTGATGGATCAGTCGATCGACACGGCGGTGGCGGTTGCGCTCGACCGCTCGGGCGTCCCGGTGGAGATCGAATCCGATGGCGTCCTCGTGGTTGACCTCGTCGAGGAATCCGGCTCAGAGGAGATCCTGCAGCCCGACGACGTGATCGTTGCGGTGAACGGTGAGCCGGTGCAGCTCAGCGGTGACATCGGGGTCGTGATCGGAGATCTCTCCCCGGGTGACACCGTCGAGATCGACATCGAGCGCGCCGGCGACCCTATGACGGTCGAGGTCGAGCTCACCGCTTCGGAGGATGGTTCTCGAACGCTGATCGGGATCCTGGCACAGACCGCCAACCCCCGGTACCCGATCTCCATCGAGACAGCGAACGTCGGCGGTCCGTCCGCCGGAATGATGTACACGTTGGCGATCATGGATCTCCTGGTCGAGGGAGACCTGGCGCGGGGCAATCTGGTTGCCGGCACCGGCACGATCAGGGCGGACGGCACCGTTGGGAGCATCGGGGGGGTGCGCCAGAAGGTGGTTGCCGCCGAGGCTGCGGGTGCCCGGCTGATGCTGGTGCCCGAAGGCAACTACGAGGATGCGCTGACCGCTCCCCGGGAGTCGCTCGAGCTCGTGTCGGTGGCCACGATCGACGATGCGGTCGCTGCCCTCGAGGCACTGGACCCAGCGTGAGTATGCACGGCGCATGACCCGCTGAGCGGTATCTTGGGTCTCCATGGCCGACTTCACTCCTGACGACATCACCAGGAAGCGCTTTCGAACCTCGTTCCGTGGTTTCGACACGCTCGAGGTCCGTCAGTATCTCGAGGCGCTCGCCTCGGCGGTCGATGAGCTCGTCGCCGAACGCGACCAGACGGCCGCCAAGCTCGCGAAATTGGGTGAGCGCGACCTCAAATCGGAGTTCGAGTCGATCGGGCGTGAGGTGTCGGCTGTGCTGGAAGCCGCCCGAGAAGCCGCCGATCAGCTTCGACAAAGAGCGACGAACGACGCGACGAGGTGGCGTTCGGAGGCGGTCGCCGAGGCCGAGCAGGAGCTCCGAAGGGCCCGGGTGGACGCCGAGCAGCTACGGGGCGATGCCTGGGCGACGGCAGACGAAATGCTCAAGCAGGTGATCGCAGAGGCGGAGCGGATCGAGACGAACACCGAGAAGGAACGCCTCCGGATGGTCGGCGAGGCCGAACGTGAGGCGCATCGTGTGGTGGCGACGGGAAGACGCGAGGCCGAGGACATGGTCAGGAACGCCAAGATGGAGGTCGATCGGTTGACGATCACCGCGCAGACGGCCCACGACGAGATGATCGAGAAGGCCACCCGACAGGCGGACGCCGCACAGGAGCGCACGAGGGCACTGGAGATCCGCCGCCAGGAGCTCAAAGTGGAACTCGACTCGATTCGGCATGCGCTCGCAACCGCCGAAGGAGAGCTCGAGGAGAGGCGCTCGGCATTGCAGCTCTCGCCGGCGTCCGACGAAAGCGCCATTGTGTCCACCGTGGCCGAGGATCGCGAAGTCGAGGCCGAGAAGGCCGACGACGAGTGGACACCTGGCGAGACCGTGCGGGTGGTTCGTCCGGGCGTGGCGAGCCCGATGACCCGGACCACCGTCGGAGGTCCGATCAATGAGACTCCCGAGATCGTCGTACTCACCCCCGAAGAGGTCAAAGCGCGCCAGGGGATGGATGTGCGTGCGGAGCAGGCCGCCGACACGGCGGCCGTCGACGCCTCGGAATCCGATCCGGATGTGGCGATTGCTCCCGAACCGCTCGAAGTCGATGAGCCGGTTCCGGTAGATGCCGAGAGCAAAGCCGACTCAGGGGCGTCGGAGGACATTCCCGACGTCACGGCAGAGTCGGATCACGGCGAACCCGCCGTCGAGGAGATTGCGCAGGACGCCACCGGCCGCTTCGAGGAGTTGTCGGGCTTGTTTGCGCGTCTTCGAAATCCCCAAGAACGCCCAGACACCGCCGAACCCGACGCTGCGGACGAGCCGGCGGAGCAGCCGACACAGGAGGCCGAATCACCCACCGAACCTCGTGCTCCACGCTACGACGGAGATCCCGTCGAGCTGCGATCTCGATTGATCCTGCCGGTGTCGAATCGGGCCCTCAGGAACATCAAACGCCAGCTCACCGAGGCGCAGAACGAGGCGCTCGAGGAGCTGAGGCTGAGCGACGGCGAATGGGACCCAGACGGCCCTGCTCTCGGGGCGCGGCTTCGGCCTGACCTGGTCGTGCTTGCATCCGAGGCTTTTGCGTCGGGCCACACCGCTGCGATGGAGATGACAGGCGAGCGCTTCAAACGCCCCTCGACGCCCAAGACCGAACCGGAGAATGAGTGGGTCGCCGCCCTGCTCCAGGATGTCAACCACGCACTCGTCGAGGGTCGTAGACAGGGGCAAGGCGCCCGACAGCTGGGGGCCTCGGTGTCGCGGGTGTTTCGGGCCTGGCGTACCGATGAAGCTGAGCGGAGAGTGGCCGAGCTGGCGGCCAACCGCTATCACGCCGGTCTGTCGGAGGTGTTGGAGTCGAACGGCTTCACGACCGGTTGGGTCGTCTCCGGACGAGGCTGTACGACCTGCCGCACCAGCGCGGAATCCGACCCGAATGAGTGGGAGACATTGCCGCCGGTGCATCCCAACTGCGGGTGCACGCTCATTGCCGTCTGACGCGACTGCAGCATTGACGGTGACTCTTCGTAGACTCGTGGTCGATGTTTGTACGCAACCCTGAGCCTCAACCCATGAACGATCGGCGGCGCCTGCTGGTGGCCGTCGCCATCGGCATCGCCGTCGCCTTCCTGGCGCTGTCCGGTCTAGCCACGCTGTGGACCGACTACCTCTGGTTCGATTCGGTCGGATTCGTCGATGTCTGGCGAATCCGACTGTTCGCCACGATCGGCCTGGCGGTGGCGGGTTCCATCGTCGTCTTCGGCTTCATCTTCGGCAACCTCGTCTTGGCCGACCGCCTCTCGCCCCGGTACACCCTGTTCAGCCAGGACGACGACGAGGAACTCGTCGAGCGGTTCCGGGACTGGGTGGAGCCGCGTCTCCGGCTTGTCCGCCTCGGTGTCGCCGCGGTATTTGCGCTGCTCATCGGCGTCGGGCTGGCGGCCTGGCGCGACGACTTGTTGCTGTTCATGAACTCCACGGAATTCGGTATTGCCGATCCGCAGTTCGGCAGGGACATCGGTTTCTACGTGTTCCAACTCCCGTTCATCTCCGATGTGCTGAGCTGGCTGTTCAACCTCTTCGTTCTCACGTTGATCCTCGTGATCGCGTTGCACTATCTCAACGGCGGCATCAGGCTGGACAACACCAACCGTCCTTCGATGCGGTCGGGCGTGAAAGCGCACATCTCTGGTCTCATCGCTGCGATTGCGTTGCTGCGGGCGGCGTCGTACCGGATCGACGCCTGGGAACTGCTCTACTCGACCTCGGGAACCAACGGCTTCGCCGGCGCCGGCTACACCGATGTGAATGCCCGGATTCCGGCGTTCAACCTGCTCGCGCTGGTGTCGATCGTTGCCGCTGCGCTCTTCATCTGGAACATTCGCCGTTCCGATTGGACCGTCGGCCTGGTGGCACTCGGTGCCTGGCTGTTCGTCTCGCTCGCTGCCGGGGTCGTGTATCCGGCCGTGATCGACAGACTCCAGGTGGTTCCGGAGCCGCTCGCCGTGGAGCGCGAGTATCTCGAGCGCAACATCGAGGCGACGCGGCTGGCTTACGGTCTGTCCGACGCAGAGATCAGGAACTTCCCTGCGTCGACCAACCTCTCGGCGGCCGACATCGAAGCCAACCGGGCAACCATCGACAACCTCCGGCTTTGGGATCCGGGGGTGTTGAAAGACACCTATCAGAATCTCCAGGAGATTCGGGCGTTCTATCGGGTCGATCGCGTGGACACCGATCGTTATGTCATCGACGGTGAGCTCACCCAGGTGATGATCTCGGCTCGCGAGCTCGAGGAGACGAGCCAGAACATCCCCAACGACTGGCAGAACCAGCGACTCATCTACACCCACGGCTTCGGGGCGGTGCTGTCGAGGGCGAACAACGTCGAGAGCAACGGCCAGCCGGCGCTGGTCGTTCAGGACATCCCGACGGAGTCGACGGTCACCGAGATCGAGTTCGAACAGCCGAGGATCTACTTCGGGGAGACTGCCCGCCAGAGTCCGCTGATCGTCAAGACCGGTGCGGAAGATCAGGAAGTCGACTACCCGCTCGAGAACCAGATCATCCAGAACTCGTACGACGGAAACGCCGGCGTTCCGATCGGCAACTTCGTAGAGCGGCTCGCCTTCGCGCTTCGCTATCGCGACCTCAACCTGCTGATCTCCGGCCAGCTCCGGGACGACAGCCGGGTGCTGATGGTGCGCAACATCCGCAACATCGTCGGCCAGATCGCGCCGTTCCTCGAGATCGACTCGGACCCGTATCCGGTGATCGCCGACGGGCGAATCAAATGGATGATGGACATGTACACCGTCACCGATGCTTACCCGTACAGCCAGCCGGTCGAGTTCAATCAGACAGCCCGCATCCCGCGGATCTCGTCGCTCCCCAACGCCGGGTTCAACTACATCCGGAACTCGGTGAAGGCCACGATCGACGCCTACGACGGAACAGTCAACTTCTACAGGGTCGATGACGACGATCCGTTGATCGAGACCTGGGACAAGGTGTATCCGAGCCTGTTGAGCCCGTTCGAGACCATGCCCGAGACGGTGCGCGACAACATCCGCTACCCCCAGGACATGTTCAAGGTCCAGGGCGAGATCTATCTCGACTATCACGTCACCAACGTCGAGGACTTCTTCGCCGGCTCGGACACCTGGTCGATTCCCGTCGACCCGTCGACGCCGAACCGTGAAGGCGACACGTTGTTGAACGGTGACACCGTTGGCGCCAACGGCCGTTTCCTCGACCAGTTGCTTCCCAGCTATCTGCTCTATCGCCTTCCCGGGGAGGACCAGCAGACGTATGCGCTCACCCAGCCGTTCACGCCGGAGGACAAGCCGAACATGTCGTCGTTCCTCATCGCCGACTCGACGCCGGAGCGATACGGGAGGTTGATCGACTTCCGCATGCCATCGGGCTCACTGGTCGAAGGGACCGGCCAAGTCGGTGCACGCATCAACCAGGATGCCGAGATCTCGTCACAGCTCAGCCTGTGGGACGCCCAGGGCTCCCGAGTGCTGTTCGGCGACATGCTGGTGGTTCCGGTGGACGATTCGATCCTCTATGTCCAGCCCGTGTACCTGGCATCCGACGACAACAGCGCTTTGCCCGAGTTCCGCCGGGTGGTGGTCGTCTTCGGTGATCGAATCGAGTGGGACGACACCCTCGACGGCGCCTTTGCTCAGGTCTTCGGTGAGCCTGTCGGAGACGAAGAGCCCGAGCCCGATGGCGGCCTGCCCGAGCTCGCCGGGACGATCGAAGAGCTGTTGAGTCAGGCATCGGAGACGTTCAACGCGGCCAACGAGGCGCTGCGCTTGGGTGATCTGGCCGAGTATCAGCGGCTGATCGACGAAGCCGAGCGGCTGATCGAGAGGGCGCTCGAACAGGTCGAGCCGGTCACGGACCCCTCGACTACCGACGCCGCCCGGGTCGTCGTCCCCGGCTGAGGCCTATCGGTGCACGATTCAGGGCTCCGTGAAATCCACGGAGCCCTGACGTTTTGGTGTCGTTGTGGCGTCAGCCGGTGAAGACTGCGCTCTCGTCGTAGGGCTCGAGCATGATGCACTCACCGGGGCATTCTTCGGCAGCCTCGATCACGTCCTCGTGAAGGCTCTCGGGGACGCGGGCCAAGCCACGGGCGCCGTCGGGACCGTGGCCTTCGCCTTCCTCGCCGTCGAAGATGACGGTCTTGTCGAAGTGCGACGATTCTTCTTTCACGACCCAGAGACCGTCGTCACGAGCGTGGAAGACATCAGGGGAGATCTCTTCGCAGATCCCATCCCCGGTGCAGAGGTCTTGGTCGATCCACACCATCAACTTTGCCATCAGCGACTCACCGCCATTTCAAATCGATTCGATTCTTCGAGATCATTCAGTCTTGCAGTCATCTCCTCGGCGGAGACGACACCTTCTGTAATCCAAGCGACAGTACCAGTTTTATCGATGATGACAGAACAGGCCCTCAGTTCGTCATGGTCGGTGGTTGCGTCGAATTCCCGGAACATCGTGCCGGCGGGATCGGCCAGAACTGGGAACGTCAGCTGTGCGCGGTCAGCGATCTGCCGGGCGCCCGACGCGGTCTTCGGTACGACGGCGAGCAGCTGGACGCGACGTTGCGCGAGGTCGGCGTGAGCCGTGTTGTATGCGGCCAGAGTCTCGGATGCGGCGTAGGGGTCCGGAAAAAAGGTCATTGCCACCGGGGTCTTTCCTCGGAAGGATTCGCTGCAGAGCGTCTGTCCGGTGCTGGCCACGGTTCTGAATCTCGGTGTCATGTGGGTCGTCATCGAATCAACTCCTCGGCATCGCATTACCCGGCGCGTAGGCACTGAAACGTCTGGGGACCGCGGTCCGGTCTTCAGACCTATGTGGGGCCGCAGACCCCGCGGCTCGGGTCGAGTTGCTCGGTTCTGCCCGCCGAGACCACAGTCGACGGTGGCGTCGGTAGCCGTGGAGAGGCTCAGATCCGCGGTGTCGTCACGGCCCGAACAGAGCCGTGCGACCGTGGCGACGGCCGAGGAAGTAGGTGCCGGTTGCGAGGGCAGCCGCACCCACACCGGCCGTCGTGTTCTTGACGACCAGTTTGGTCGTGCGATTGAACTCGATGATCGGCCAGGCCCGGGCACGGGCGATGGTTTCGAGCTTGCGGTCCGGATTGACCGCAACCGGGTAGCCGACCGATTCGAGCATGGGGAGGTCGCTGATCGAGTCGGTGTAGGCGTAGCAGCGGCTCAGGTCGTAGCCCCGTTCACGGGCCACCTTCTCCATGGCAATGACCTTTCCGGGTCCGTAGCAGAAGGGTTCGGCGAGCTCCCCGGTGTAGGTTCCTTCGACGATCTCGGACACGGTGCCGAGTGCACCGGTCATCCCCATCTCCATGGCGAAGTCCTCGATGACCTCGATCGGTGAAGCAGAGACGATGTAGGTGTCGCGCCCGGCCTCGTGGTGGAGATCGATCAGGCCGCGGGACTCGCGTTGCACGCTATCGAGGAGCCGGTCGAGGATGTCATCTCCAAGCACCCTGAGCTCGGCGACCTCGACCCCTTCGACCGAGGAGAGCACCTGATCTCGCACGCCCGCTGACTTCTCATCCGAGGCACCGGCGAACTTGAACGCCACAGCTGAAGAGGCGTCTTTGACGAGTTGGCGGGTCGTCATCATGCCGTTGCGGTATGCGACCCATCCCAGCACGAAGACCGACGATCCGCCGATGATGGTGCGGTCCAGATCGAAGAAGGCCGCGCTGCTAGTTCCAGAGGTTTCATCTGCCGTCACGCCGATCTCCCATCCGTCGACACCCAGAGCCTATGCGGGCCTGGCAACCGATGTCCGGTCCAGCGCCCTGTGATCGTTCCGAAAGCTGTGTTGTATCGCGCCCGCTCGAGCCGCCCTTCTGCGGTTCGTGAAGTGAGGAGACCCAACGGGTTGCCTTGCGACTTGTCGAGAGACAGTGTTAGCCTTGTTTCTGCGACGCGGGGTGGAGCAGTTCGGTAGCTCGTCGGGCTCATAACCCGAAGGTCGCAGGTTCAAATCCTGCCCCCGCTACTGAAAGCCTCGGTCAGCGACATGCTGACCGAGGCTTCTACCGTCTTGCGCCACCTTCTACCGTCGGTTCCACCGGGTTCTCTATCGGCTGCCGGCGATCAAGCTCTCGAACTCAGAGCGGCGTCGGGCCACCGGGTCTGCTCCGAGACTTGATCGAACACGTTCGAAGAGGCGGTCATGCCCGGGTCGTGATCGAGAAGACCGGATGATTCGGTGCAATGGCGAAGAGCTCCTCTTCCGAGGCGTCCGGACCCACACCTTCGAAGAACTGGCCCACTTCCCACTTCCATCGCTCGAGATAGGGTTGGAGGATCCGGGGCTTGTCTGCGTCGGGTAGCTCAACGGCTTCGAACGTGGTGGTTCGCTTCCCGACCCTGAGCCGCCCCTCGCCAGCAGCCCTCAGGTTGCGGACCCACTGTGTCTCGCCGCGAGGTGCGACCAGGTAGTCGTTTCCGTCGTGCGTCAACAGGTTGACAGGAACGGATCTCCACACCCCGGACTTGCGTCCTCTCACCTCGAGGATTCGCGAACCCCAGAACGAGATTCCCCGCCTGGTCAGGGTCTGGACCGTCGGATTGAAGATGTTGCGGGTGAACCAGTCGGGTTCGAGATAGCGACGATTCGATTCGGACATCAGGGTCATCCTCGCGGATGAGAACCGAACACGCCAGGCCGCATCGGTCGTCAGGGCGTGAGCGCCGTCGTAGGCGGCTGCTCTTGGTGTCGCGTGGGTAGATACGAGACCACCGTGCGGTCGGACCGGCTCAGGGTTCTCGCTCCGTAGAACAAGAGAAGGAGCGCAGCGAACCCAACCCACAGACCGACGAACCAGGCAAACATCACCACGGACTCGGACGGGGTGGCGTCTGTCAAGCCCCAGCTGATCCATGCGTTGGTGGCTCCGTGGAGGACCGCTGCTGCCAGAGCGCTCCCACCGACACTGTTGGACAGCCATGTGAATCCAACCGAGAAGACCATCGTCGCGAGTGTCCAAAAGCCGAGGGCCGGCCCGAACCCGAGCTCGTCGCCGAGGGTGGCCTGGAAGGTTCCGTCGACGAAGAGCAAGGGTGCGTGCCATGCCCCCCACCAGAAGCCGACGCTGAGACTCGCCAGGAGCGCACTGTGGCCACGCTGAGCGACCGGAAGCATGAATCCACGCCATGCGATCTCCTCGGGTATCCCATTGAGCAGCGTCAGCAACAGCAAGAGCGGGATCGCCGCTGCCAGGCCAGACCACAACTCGGAGTTCAGCGGAGGGCCGCCCGTGGTGGTTGCCAGCACGAGGGCGAGGAGCGTCACCACCAATGGGAGCACGATTGCGATCGTCCACCAGCCGAGACCGAAGTTCCACCTCATTGAATTCTTGACGAATCGCCACGCCTGTGAGCGGCCATCGAGGACTCCAACAGTGATCACCGCGGCGATGCCGGGCCCGAATGTGCCGAGAACGAACAGGTCCTCCGCCAGCTCGACAGCCAAGAGCACCGCGACGATGCCCGCCGAGAGGATGACAGCCAACGCGTAGAAGAAGACGAGCGGGTGGCGAGATGCCAGCCTCGCATCAGACCGAGATGCCATCCCGGATCAACCGAGCCCAGAGTGCGCGCTCGTTACCGACCCGCCTCGACTCCGCAGCTCGCGATCGATGCGCTCATCGCTGACATCCATGGGAGCGAGGAAGACACCCGCTGCGTGGGCGGCGAGGCCGATACCCCATCCAAACATCGGCCATACCGGCCAGAAGGAGCCGCCGGAGGTGACTGCCCAGACGAACACCAAGAATGCATTCACCAGGATGTAGACCGTCAGGTGCACCCAGAACGCCCGCTTGGCTCGGATCCGCTTGATTGCCCAGTGGCGTTGGTCGTCGGTCATGTTCTCGTCCTCTCCTCCTCGTTGGCTTCGTCGCGGCCCAGAATCAGCCGGGTGCAATGGTGAAGAGCGTGTGGGCCTGTTGCACCTCTCAGGCTCTCCGTGTACTGCCTTCACGATCCGGTGAAGTCCAGAAGCCTGCAAGGGTCGGATGTCTGGTACTTCCCGACCGACCCCGGATGCGCGGACGGATCGGAATCCACGAGCGGGACCACCCTCATCCAACTGAGCGCCAGTCGATGGTGCGCGATAGGAGAGTCGAGTCTCGTGCAATCGTCCGTGGCCGCTTGGCTGGTGTCACATCACTCTCGTCAGCCGTTGGCAGGCGCCGACTGGAGGCTCTCCACCCAGTCGCCGAAGCCTGCGGCCGCCTGCGGTCCTCTCGACTTGAACGACCCGGTGACGTGGGCTCCGCGGCTTTCCAATCGGGCAGCCATCTCGACCAGCATCCTGCCGACCGCCGTCTTGTAGGTACAGAACACGGCGACCGGCTTGCCGTCGAGATCGTCGAGGTGGTCGATGAAGTCCATGGTCTCCTCGGTCGCACGCTGGCGCACGAAGAAGAGCCCCTTGCACCAGCTCCCGACGCAGAGCGCGTCGGCGTTACTCACGGATTCGGGGTCTACATCCCGGACCGGGGTGACGGTGCATTCGTGTCCGGCCTTGCGGACGAGTTCTGCCATTGCCTCTGCCGCGGCCCGGGTCGTTCCGGTCGCGCTGTCGAAGACGATTGCCACTCTCATCGAGTTCTTCCTTTCGTCATGACCCATGCGTCGCTCGCTGAGTCGGTCGGTCGACCCGTTGCCCTTCCTTCCCCCTTCCCCTCGGCTCGAGCAACTTCGGTGCGTGGCTCACGAGGTGGCCGACGCGTACCCCGCGACCGTCGATGTCGGCTCGAACTCGAAGCTCAGACCGGCGTTCTCCGTCAGGCGGTCGAGCAACAGGTCGCCCATCGCTGCAGCGGGCGTCCACGATCCACCACCGACCGGGATCTCGTCTGCGTCCTCTGCCAGGGATATGGCGGTTTCGATGAGCATTCTGGTGGTGGAATCGGTTGCCGGATCCCCCTCCCCGCTCACGAAGGCCTTGACCATCGGACCGTCTTCCATCATGCCGACGAGCACGATCTTCCACTGACCGGAATGGCGGGTTTCCTCATCGGGGCCCTCTCCGGAGGCCGGCAGCACGTACTTCCGCAGCAGCGATCGGGTGGTCGGAGCCGACGCCGACGCAAGGAAGGCGACGTATCCCAAAGCCTCTGCTTTCGCCTTGATGCGCCCGGACAAACCGTCACCGACCACTCGGGCTTCGTCGTAGCGGAAATCGTCACCGTACGGATACCCGAGCAACGCGTTGGTGCGGCGCACGATCTTGGAATTCATCGGCCCCATGAAGAACGGCTTCGTCCAGGCCCCCATGTCCTCGTCGTACTCCACCTTCGTCGACCGCATGTCGTCCGCTTCGTCCGGTCCCTGGCGGTGGCCCTCGGGTGCCAGGTAGTACGGGTCCGTCATGGCGCGCCCCATCTCCGGAGTCCTCAGCTCCGGGTCGGTTCCGTGCAGCAGGCTGGCGGCCGTTCCCCCGCTGAACCCTCCGCGCAGCTCGGTGACCCTCATCTTGACCCGTGAACACGGCTTCCCGTAGAGCTGCATGGCGCGCTGCTGCAGGAAGTACACGCCCAGGTCGGACGGGATGGAGTCCATGCCGCACGCGTGCACGATCCGGGCGCCGGTCTCCGCCGCCTCCGCACCGTGGAGGTCCATCATCTTGCGGATCCACAACGGTTCCGCCGCCAGATCGCAGTAGTGAGTGCCGGAACGTACGCACGCATCGACGAGCTCGGATCCGTACAAGTCGTACGGACCGACCGTCGAACACACCACTCGTGTTCTCGCCACCAGCGCCTCCAGGGATGCCATGTCGTGGTTGTCGCCCATGATGACCGGGATGTCTGCCGCGGCTGGGCCGAGTCTCGATCGAACCGTTTCGAGCTGCTCCCGGCCGCGCCCCCCAATCGCCCAACGCAGGTCCCCCCGATTCCCCATGCGGGCCGCCAGCTTCTCCGCCGCGAGCCTTCCCGTGAAGCCTGTGGCTCCCCACAGCACAATGTCGAATTCGGAATCGTGTTCCATCGCCAGTCCTTCCTCTGCATACGGCGACGTCGCCGGTGACTCGACCGCCAAGCCCCTTCGTACTGCTCATAGGAGAACCTGCCCAGAGGCGGAGGTCTCTGTCGGTCTCACGGCACGGAATCCGTGGCCAAGTTCCGGGCCGATGGTCCTGGCACATCGCGCTCGGCAAGCGAAGCCGCCGCGTCCGTAGTCAGCACACGGACTCTGCCCACGTGGTCGGGCGATGACCAAGACTCAGACGGTCACGACCCGTGACCGTTCAGCGCCCGCCAGACTCGTTCGGCCGTGAACGGCGTCTCGGTGAGCCAGATTCCGGTGGCGTCGTGGATGGCATTGGCGATGGCCGGAATCGGGGCGTTGATCCCGATCTCGGACACAGACTTCGCCCCCATCGGGCCGGTCGGCTCGAACGACTCGACCAGCACCACTTCCAGCGGCGGAACGTCGCTGATGCTCGGGATCTTGTACCGCCCGAGGTCTGTCGTGCGACACCGTCCCTTGCCGTCGAAGATCATCTCCTCCATCAGGGCGTAGCCGATGCCGTTGACCACCGCCCCTTCGACCTGGCCTTCGGCGAGCTGGGGGTTGATCGCCGTTCCACAGTCGACGGCAGCAACGAAGTCTACGACCTCTACCTTCCCGGTCACCACGTCCACCCGGACCTCGACAAACGCGGCGAGGAAGGGAGGTGGCGACAATTCGGGGACACACGATGCCAACGCCCCGATCTGTCGTTGGTTCACGCCGTACAGGCTCCGATGTGCCACCTGGACCAGGCTCACCGAGTCACCCTCGGGAGGCCCGGCCCGTTCGTTGGTCAACTCCACCTCGTTCGCGTCGACCTCCAGCATCTCCGCTGCCACGGTCTTGATCTGATCGGCCACGTCGTAGGCGGCACGCTGGACCGCCATCCCCGACACATAGGTGGTCGAAGAGGCGTAGGCGCCGACGTCGAACGGAGTCAGGTCGGTGTCCGACGAACGCACGATGATCATTTCGAGCGGGACGCCCAGCGCCTCCGCTGCGATCTGTCCGAGGATCGTGTCGGATCCCGTCCCGAGATCGGTGGCGCCGATGGAGAGATTGAACGAGCCGTCATCGTTCATCTTCAACGAAGCGGCTCCCATGTCGATCAGCGGGATGCCGGAGCCCTGCATGTGGATCGACACACCCACTCCGTGCACCCAGTCTCCGTCGGTGTGTCGCAGACCTCGTTTGGCTCCCCAATCGATGTGGTCGGAACCGATGTCGATGCACGACTCGAGCTCGCACGAGGTGATCGTCTGCTCGACTCCCTCCCGCCCCTCCCCGAGGGCGGCGAAGATCGGCGAGGTCTCGCCCGTGCGGATGTGATTGCGACGGCGAAGCTCGAGCGCGTCGATCCCCAACTCGGAGGCGAGACGATCCATCGCCGTTTCGAGGGCGAAGTAGCCCTGGGTCGCGCCGTACCCGCGATACGCGCCGCCCACCGGCAGGTTGGTGTAGTACGCCTCGCCCCAGAATTTCACGTGAGGCGCCTTGTTGTAGAGCGGCAGCGTCTTCGAGCCGACGTTCGAGAGGACGGTCAGCCCGTGGGTCCCGTAGGCGCCCGTGTTCGACCACACCTCCATCTCGATCGCATGCAAGATCCCATCTCGCTTGGCGCCCAGCTTCACCCGCACCCGCATCGGGTGCCTGGTGCGAGCCGAGACGAACTCCTGGGCTCTGTCATATTCGAGCACCGCCGGACGGCCTGTTCGCATGGTCACCAGGGCAGGTAGATCCTCGATCAGCACTTCCTGCTTCACACCGAACCCGCCCCCGATCCGGGGCTTGATGACGCGGATGCGATGTACCGGAACGTCGATCACCCTGGCGATGATCCGGCGGACGTGGAACGGAACCTGGGTGCTGGACACGATCACCAGCCGGTCGTCCTCGTCGAGGTAGGTGGTGGCGATGTGATTCTCGATCGGTACGTGCTGGGCGTACTGCGTCTCGCACGTAACGTCCACGACGCCTTCGCATTCGGCGAAACCGACTGCGACGTCGCCGGCCGATGCGACCATGTGTGACACGCAGTTGCGTTCTGCGGCCCACACATCGAGCGCGTCGTCCTCGTCGTGGATGACCGGCGCACCGTCTGCCATCGCCTCGTCGAGCGACAGGACCGGTTGCAGGATGTCGTATTCCACCTCGATGAGCTCACAGGCCCGACGAGCGGCCTCCTCTGAGTCGGCGGCGACGGCAGCAACCCGGTCGCCCACGAAGCGCACCTTCGAATCGAACACCCGGGCGTCGTAGGGCGACGGCTCGGGATGACCCTGCCCCGCCGTCGTGTACCTCACGGTGGGAGTGTTGAGATGGGTGAGGACGAGAGCCACCCCTTCTAGAGCCTCGGCACGAGATGTATTGATCGACCTGATCACCGCGTGGGGATGGGGGCTGTGCAACAGAGCGAGATGGAGCAAGCCCTCTCGCGGCGGGATGTCTCCAACGAACACCGGCTGGCCCGTGGCCAGCGCTCGACCATCGACCTTCCGCTCGTTGGTTCCGACGACCGTGAACTTCCCCATCACGAACCTCCCTCGGCACCGGCGAGCCGGTCGGCGCCGAGCAACACCCCTTCGATGATCTTCACGTAGCCCGTGCACCGGCACAGGTTTCCCGCCAGCGCCTGGCGGACTTCGACCTCGTCCGGGTCCGGGTTGTTCTTCAGCAACTCGAGCGCAGTGAGCAAGATCCCCGGTGTACAGAATCCGCATTGCACGGCGCCGGCATCGAGGAGAGCGGACTGCAACGGATGGAGCCCCTCCTCGCCCGCCATGCCGGCGACCGTCTCGATCGAGGAGCCATCAACCTGGGCTGCGAACAGCAGACAGGCGGCAACCGCTCGGCCGTCGAGCAGGACGGCGCAGGTCCCGCAGTCGCCATGAGAACACCCGTCCTTCACCGAGGTCGCCCCCAGGCCGCGCAGCGCTTCCAGGAGTGACGTCCCGGGCTCGACGTCGGTCTCCATCGACGAGCCATCGAGTTGGAATCGGATGATCACGATCCACCTCCCGCTCGCTCACGAGCAAGGTGTAGACACCGGCCGACGAGGGTTCGAGCCAGATGTGACCGGTAGTCCGCTGAGGCGAGCCAGTCGGAGTGCGCATCGATCTCCAACGCGGACACCGCCGCGGTGATGTTCTCATCGGTGAATCCGCTCCCGACGAGCTGCGACTCAGATGCCGGCTGTCGAGCGGCGGCTCGGAACCCGGCCGACAGCGCAATGCGGGCCGTGCCGACACGGCCCTCCTCGATGTCGACGAGACAGGCGGCGTTCGCCAGCGCATGGTCGTAGGCGGAACGCGAGAAGCGGAGAAACGCCGCGGCCCGGCCATTCGATGCGGGCGGAATCGTGACTGCGGTGAGGATGTGGAGTCCGTTGTGGATGCCGTCGCGGTAGTAGCGGTCGAGGGTGGTGGTCCGGTATTCGCCGTCGTAGAGCTCGACCGATGCGTCCAGCACGAGCAGCACCGGGATCACATCCGACAACCAGCCACGCGCCAGGTGCCCACCGATCGATGCCGCGTTTCGCAACAGCGGTGATCCGACGTGCACCATCATCTCCTGTATGACGCCAGACGGAAGCGCCCGCAGTTCCGGGTGCTCCAGCATGTCGGTCAGAGTGACCATCGCCCCCAGCGTGATCGAGCCATCATCGGCCAGCTCGATTCGATCGAGTCCGAGATATGCCAGATCGACGAGGACCCGCACCTCCGACGGGCACCGAATGGCCAGCTCGCTTCCGCCACCCACCAGACGCACTTCGGGACCCTCCTGGAGCAGGTGCCACACGCCTTCGATGTGGTCGGGCCGGTGAAACGCCCGGATCTGTGTCAGGGGCATGCCCTCACCTCTCCTTCGACTTGTGCGCAGAACCGACCAGCACCCAGACGCGGCTGGACGTCCGTCGATCACGGCAATCTCGTGCCCAGCCTGCGTCCACGACCGGCGGCGGGCTAGAGACCAAGGTCACGGCTTGGCTCTCGAAGCCCCTCCAGAGAGGGAGTTGGGTTCACTTCGATGGAGATCTTCGGGCCAGCCCTCGACGAGCGAGGTCAACGGTGCCCACCACCCTTCGGCGTGAACGGCTTTGCGGAGTTGCCGAGCATCTCCTCGGCACCTGCGGTGGTAGCGGCGATCAGGGCCGCAACCGGCAAGGCCTCGACACGAATCCCGGTGTCACCTGAGGGCATCGTCGGCCTGTGACCGTCCTGGAGTCTGCGAGGTTCAAACCAGGAGCTCGGCGGCCAACCGGTTGTGACGGGAGATCAGTTCCCCGGTATCCAGAGTCGTCAGCCGGCCTTGTCGAACGACCGGCCTCCCGGCCACCCACGTCTCGTCGACTGTCACGGGAGCGCACAGCAGGAGCGCGGCGACCGGATCGTGCCTCGCTCCTGCGAACTCCA
>JAHEIN010000184.1:0-2161 GCA_024639335.1 bacterium
CTCGATCTCGACGGCAACATCGCTCCCGCCCTGGCGACCTCGTGGGAGCCCAACGATGACGGCTCGGTGTGGACGTTCAACCTGCGCGAAGGCGTCACCTTCCATGACGGGACGCCGCTCACATCGGCTGCCGTCGCAGCGACCATGGATCGACTGGTCGAAGCCGGCAACTCTGGTCTGCTGGGTGTGATCACCGAGGGCGCAGTCGAGACTCCCGACGACCTCACTGCGGTCTTCAACCTCGAGATCCCGAACGGCAACCTTCCGTTCCTGGTGTCGCTGTTCAACGCGCAGACGCCGATCACGCCGGTCGACTACGCGGTTGGGACCGCACTCGACCAGCAGCCGGTGGGTACCGGGCCGTTCATCCTCGACGACTACGACCCGGCGACAGGGGCGACGTTCCGGCGCAATGAGAACTGGTGGGGGGGCGTTCCTCCGCTCGAGAACGTGGAGTTCGTGTTCTTCGACAATCTGGGCGCCCAGATCACGGCCCTCCAGAGCGGCTCGGTCGACGGCCTCGTCCAGTTCCAGGTCATCGGTGCCGACGCCTTGTTCGACAACCCGGACTTCAAGGTGCTCGGGATCCAGGCCGCAAACCATCGACAGGTGTGGATGCGAGTCGACGAGGGCCAATTCACCGACAAGCGTGTGAGACAGGCGCTTGCGCTCACGTTCGATCGCGAAGCGATGATCAACACGCTGTGGCGTGGGCGGGCCGACATCGGCAACGACCACGTCATCGCTCCGTTCCTCCCGTTCTACGACGAGGCTGCCGTTCCCCAACGTGAGCGGAACCCCGAGCAGGCCCGTCAGTTGCTGACAGACGCCGGCTTTGCAGACGGCCTCAGCGCCGTGCTGCACTGCGGAGAGGTGCAGGAGATCCCCGATCTCGCCCAGATCATCCAGGCTGGAGCGGCAGAAGCCGGCTTCAACCTCGAGGTGCAGGTCGAGGGTCTGGACACCTTCTACGGGAACCAGTGGTGCCCGGCAGAGCCGGCAGATCCGCCCTGCTCGGGAGCAGCCGAGCTGGGCATCGTGGACTACGGGCACCGCCCCACCCCTGACATCTACATGAACGCCGCGCTGTCGACGAACGGTGTCTGGAACTCGAGCCAGTACGCGAACCCCGAGTTCGACGCGGCGTTCGTCGACTATCAGGCAGCAATCGGTGTCGACGCCCAGAAGGGAGCGGTTGGTCGGATCCAGCAGCTCCTCAACGACGAGGTGCCGATCGGCCTGCCGTACTTCTACAACTACCTGGCCGGCCATACGACCGAGTTCGACAACGCCATCGTGTCCGCACTGGGGCATCCCGTGCTCGGACAGGCGACACGGGTCGGCTGACACACGCAACTGCGGTTGGAGCCTCCTCACCGGAGGCTCCAACCGGAGGCCAAATGGGGGACTGACGAAAGGAACACAGCGGTTTGATCAGGTTCACGCTGCGACGGCTCGGGCTGTCCATCTTCACGCTGTTTCTGATCGTCACCATCGTCTTCCTGATCAACAATGTCCTCCCCGACGACCCGGGACGCCGGATCGCCGGTCCCTTCGCCCCCCAGGAGACCGTCGACATCATCAACGAGCGGATCGGGGCCAACGATCCACTCGGCGAGCAGTACGTTCGACTGCTCCGCAACACCATCACGTTCGACTTCGGGAACTCGTTTTCCCGTGACATTCCGGTCAACGACATCCTGTTCCCGGCGCTCGGCCGGTCAGCCAGGTTGGTTGCGCTCGGTTTGCTGCTCACGATTCCCATCTCGATCGCAGGCGGCGTCTACGCGGCGCGAAGACGTGACACTCTGGCCGACCGCGCCGTGGTCACCTTCGGGTTGGCAAGCGCATCGATACCCGAATTCGTCTCCGGTGTGGTGCTCCAGTTCATCGTTGCAGTCCAACTCGGTTGGCTGCCGGCTTTCGCCCTGGCACCGTCAGATGCCGGATTCTTCGAACAACTCCGATTCCTGATCCTGCCCGCGCTGGCGCTTGTGATCGTCTACTTCGGATACATCGCCCGGATCACACGAGCGGGAACCATCCTGGCGCTCGACTCCGACTACACACGGACCGCCCGGATGAAGGGCCTCTCGAAGCGGAAGGTGCTGTGGCGGCATGTCATGCGCAACGCCCTTCAGCCGACCGTCTCGGTCATCGG
>JAHEIN010000184.1:2261-5070 GCA_024639335.1 bacterium
GTGGTTGCCAGAACCGTTCGCGCGGCCACGCTGGCAGAGGCGCGCCTCGACTACGTCACCTCGGCCAAGCTCCGGGGCGAATCCGGCCTGTTCGTCATGGCGAGGGAGATCTTCCCGAACATCACCGGTGTTGTGATCGTCGAGCTCACGGTTCGCATCGGTTACGCCGTCTTCACAATCGCCACGCTGACCTTCCTCGGCGTGGGCATCCAGCCACCGTCGCCCGACTGGGGTCTGCAGGTGGCTGACAACTACGAGCTCATCCAGTCAGGCCAGTGGTGGATGACGCTGTTCCCGGCGCTTGCGATTGCGTCGCTGGTCATCGGAGCAAACCTGGTTGCAGACGCCGTCGAGGGAGTGAACAAGACATGACAGCACCCGCCCCTACCAAGACCGCCGCCCTCGAAGTCGAAGGTCTCGAACTCGCGTATATGGTCCGCGGCATCCCGCGTGAAGTCCTGCGCGGCGTCACGTTCCGCATCGAGCCCGGTCAGGCGTACGGTTTGGTGGGTGAGTCGGGCTGCGGCAAGAGCACCACGGCCTACGCCGCGGTCAGATACCTGCCATCCAATGGCCTGATCACCGGCGGCCACATCAGGATCGGCGGCGAGGACGTCACCGAGATGTCGGACCGGGAATTGCGCAACGTCCGGGCGAGCAAGGTCTCGATGGTCTACCAGGATCCTGGCGCCGCCCTCAACCCCACGCTGAAGATCGGCAGGCAGGTCGTCGAGGCCTATGAGATCGTCGGGAACGACCGGGACACTGCCCGTCAGCTCGCGTTGGATGCCCTCAATCGGGTTCGGATCGCCGATCCGGTGCGAGTGATGGATCGCTACCCCCACCAGCTCTCCGGCGGCATGCAGCAGCGGGTGGTCATAGCGATGGGCCTGGCGGGAGATCCAGAGTTGCTGATCCTGGACGAGCCCACCACCGGTCTCGATGCCACCGTCGAAGCGGAGGTGCTCGATCTCGTTCGAACGCTTCGTGAAGAGGTCAACGCCGCCATCCTGCTCATCGCACATGACCTCGGTGTCATCCGCTCCATGTGCGATCGGGTCGGGGTCATGTATGCCGGGAAGGTCGTGGAGGAGGGCGACGCCCAATCGGTGTTCGACGACCCCCAGCACCCGTACACCCTGGGGTTGCTCCAGTGCCTTCCTCGCCACGGCGTCCGCAAGGACGAACGACGCTTGTTCACCATCCCCGGAACGCTCCCGCAGATCGGAACCCCGCTCCCGACGTGCGTGTTCGTCGACCGCTGCCAGATCGCCGACGACCTGTGCCTCACGGAGCCTCCGCCCGCAGTCTCGACCGGCGAGGGGCATTACGCGCTCTGCCATCACATCGATCGACTGAGCGAGATCCCCGAGCCGGAACCCACAGAAGGGGCTCATGAACTGAGCGGCCGCGTTGTGATCAAGCTCGACGACGTCTCGAAGACCTTCAAGCAGGGTGGACACGAGGTCCCGGCGCTGGTCGGGATCGACCTCGGGCTCCGCGACGGTGAAACACTCGGATTGGTTGGAGAATCGGGCTCTGGCAAGAGCACGCTCGCCAAGGCGATCCTCGGGATTCACGCCCCTGACGAGGGCAGCGGCATCAGCCTCGATGGCCAAGCGCTGGACGGGCTCGCCCAGGACCGATCTGCCGATGTCATGGGGGCCATGCAGATGGTGTTCCAGAATCCCGACTCCGCACTCAATCGCATGTGGACGGTCCGACGGATCCTCAAGCGGACGGTGAAGAAGCTCACCGAGCTCAGCGATGCCGAGGCGGACGATCGGGTCGAAAAGCTCGCCGAGTCCCTCCGGTTGTCTCCGCGCCACCTCGACATGCGGCCGCGTCAGCTGTCCGGTGGGTTGAAGCAGCGTGTGGCGATCGCCAGAGCGTTCGCGGGGGACCCGAGGATCGTGGTGTGCGATGAGCCGACGAGCGCACTCGATGTCTCGGTTCAGGCCGCGATCCTCAACCTCCTGTACGAGCTGCAGACCGACCAGTCAACCAGCTACTTGTTCATCACCCACGACCTCGGCGTCGTCCGCTATCTGGCGGACCGCATTGCGGTCATGTACGTGGGCCGGATGATGGAAGTCGGGAACACCGACCAGATCTTCGGAGGTCCACACCATCCCTACACCGAAGCGCTGCTTTCGGCGGTTCCGAGTGTCGACGGGGAGACCAAGGTGCGCATCAGGCTGGAGGGCGAGATCCCGACGCCCGCCGATCCGCCGCCCGGCTGTGTGTTCCACACCCGCTGTCACCGGTTCATTCCCGGAACCTGCGACCAGATCGAACCACCGATCCAGGAAGTCGAGCCCGGCCATCGGATGGCCTGCCACATCCCTCTGGACGAACTCAGACGTCTCCAGGACGAGGACCGGGCGGCCGCCGAACGGACCACTATCTCAGACTGAGGCTTCCAGCATGGCCCCCGCGACCGGGAGCCCGTTGCGCATGACCAGATGAACCCGCGATGGGGCTGTCAGGTGTGACGGAGTGCCGATCGGGTCGCCGTCGACGAGAACCACGTCGGCGCGCTTGCCTGCCTCGAGAGTCCCAACCTCGCTGTCGATTCCGAGCGCGAGCGCACCTCCGTGTGTGGCCGCCTCGAGGGCGTCGGAAGTGCTCACACCGTGCTCGACCATGCGAAGCAGCTCGTTGGCGGCGAGATCCGATTCGGGGGAATCGAACCCGAGGGCGAGCCGCACACCCGCCCGCTTGGCCGCCTCGATGGTCCGGTTCGCTTGATCGAGGTTGTATTCGCCCTGCTCCACCAACTCGGGTGTCCAATGACCGTCCTCGACGA
>JAHEIN010000049.1 GCA_024639335.1 bacterium
AGTGTCCACGGGCCAGTACCTGTGACGCCGTGAGGATCACCTGATGGCCATCCGGAAGGTGATCGGGACCGAGACCGAATTCGGGATCTCGATCCGCAACCAGCCCGACTTCAACCCGGCTTTGGCATCCGCGCTGGTCGTGAACTCGTTTCCGGGGCGGCGGATTCGGGTCCAATGGTCATACGAGGAAGAGTCACCGGGCCGTGACGCCCGGGGATTCGGTGTCCCCGGCTACGACTACTCCGACCCGGACTCGGCGCTCGTCAACGCGGTGCTGTCCAACGGAGCACGGTTCTACGTCGACCATGCTCATCCCGAGTACTCCGGACCGGAGTGCTTCGATCCGCTGGAGGCCGCGCTCCACGACAAGGTGGGGGAGGTCGCGGCATTGGCCGCCGTCAGACGAGGACAGCAGACGCTACCCGATGGCCAGCAGCTCAAGCTGTACAAGAACAACTCCGACGGTAAGGGCAACTCCTATGGGTCGCACGAGAACTATCTCGTGGACCGGGCGACACCGTTCGGGCAGATAGTCCGCCATCTCACGCCGTTCCTCGTCACCCGACAGATCTACACGGGAAGTGGCAAGCTCGGCTCCGAGAACGGCCGCCCCGACGTCGACTACCAGATCACCCAGCGCGCAGACTTCTTCGAGGAGCAGGTCGGCCTCGAGACCACTCTGAAGCGCCCGATCGTCAACACCCGCGACGAGCCCCACGGCGAGCCCGCCAAGTATCGCCGTCTCCATGTCATCATCGGCGACGCCAACCAGAACGAGGTGCAGAACTTCGTCAAGCTCGGGGTGACTGCCCTGTTTCTGGCGGCGGTGGAGGATGGCGCGCTCCCCGACGCCTTCGAACTGGCCGACCCGGTCAACTCCTGCTGGCGCGTGAGTCACGACCTCGACATGAACCGCCCGCTCGAGCTCGCCGTCGGAGGATCTGCAACGGCGTTGGAGATCCAGGGCCACTACCTCGAATGGCTCACCAAATACGCCGAGTCGGAGCTCGACGAGCCGGTCTGGGACGACGTGCTGGGGGAGTGGGAGGCGATGCTCACGGACCTCGAAGACGACCCCATGTCCTGCGCCGACCGACTCGATTGGGTCGCCAAGCGGAGACTGATCGACGCCTATCGGCAACGGGACGGATTGCCGTGGGACGATCCCAAACTGGCGGCGATCGGCATCCAGTTCCACGACGTGGACCCTGCCACAGGCCTCTATCACCGCCTCGCCGCCGCAGGGCGGGTTCGCCGACTGTTCACCGACGATGAGGTCTCTGCGTCCGTGGCCGCCCCTCCAGAACGGACCCGCGCCTACTTCCGGGGCCGCTGCGTTTCGGAGTTCGAGAGCTCGGTTGTAGCTGCGAACTGGGACTCCCTCGTGTTCGATATCGGCGAGCCACATCTCAAACGCGTTCCTATGATGGAGCCTCTGAAAGGCGGACGTGAGCTGGTCGGGGACCTCATGGACTCCGTCGAGAGTGCTGCCGAGTTGATCGAAGCCCTAGGAGACTGACATGGCCGAAGAACAAGGAAAGGCACGCAAGCGCTCCTCGGAGCAGGCGGCAGAAGACGTCGAAGTCGAGGTCGATGAGGCATCCGAAACCGATCTCGAAGCCGTCGACGACCTCCTCGACGAAATCGACTCGGTGCTCGAGGAGAACGCCGAAGAGTTCGTCAAGAACTACGTCCAAAAGGGCGGGGAGTAGGGCTCACCCGGCCGTGGGGGACTCGCTCGCGGCCCTGGCTTCTGGCTTCTGGTTTCCTGGCGCGCTGCGTTGAGTCGGCCCGGAGGAGCCTTCAAAGAAGGTGCGACACCGACTGCGTGGTGACCAATCGCCACGCGGGCCTAGTCTGAGTCTTGATGATGGACGTTCACGAATGAAGATCAACCCTGACCGACCGCTGCCGCTCGATGCGCCCCTTCCGGGCTCGAGCTTCTCAGACCTCATCTCGTCGCTCGGCCACGCACCGGCCGTCGATGTGACCACGAGGGTTGAGGGCAAGCTCGAGACCCCGCATGGCACAACCGTCCTGGCGCTCCGCTACGAGGGCGGAGTGGTGATGGCCGGAGATCGCCAAGCCACTGAGGGATACCTCGTAGCCCACCGCCACATCAAGAAGGTTTTCTCGACCGACCATTTCTCCGCCGTTGCGATCGCGGGCACGGCCGGTCTCGCAGTCGAGATGGTGCGGCTCTTCCAGACCGAGCTCGAGCACTACGAGAAGATCGAGGGAACCCGCCTATCGCTCGACGGAAAGGCGACTTTCCTGTCTCGCCTGGTCCGCAACCAACTCCCCATGGCTTTCCAGGGCCTCGCCGTCGTCCCGCTGTTCGCCGGGTTCGACGACATCGAGAGTCTCGGCCGAGTGTTCAGCTTCGATGTCGTCGGTGGGCGATACGAGGAGAACGACTACGGCAGCACCGGGTCGGGCTCACGTCTCGCAAAGTCCTATCTCCGTGGCGCCTTCCAGCCGGACGGCACCGAAGAGGCGGCGGTCTCCACGGCAGTCGGGGCGCTTGTTGCGGCGGCAGACGAGGACACTGCCACCGGAGGCCCCGACCTGATCCGTGACATTCTCCCCAACATCGTCGCCATCGACTCCCAAGGCATCCGTGACGTCGAAGAAGGCCTGATCAGGACAGCGGCAGAGACTGCGCTTGGAGGTGTGAGATGAGAGCATCTTCGCCGGTGGGAACCGCCCCCCAACCTCCGAGCCTCGTTCCTCGGCTCGCAGGGACCTGCCCCCACTTCGTGGGGGCCATGTGCCGTGACCTTCCTCCACTGCGTGGAGGCCGGCCATGACCCCGTTCTATGTCGCGCCGGAGCAGTTGGTCAGGGACAAGGCGGAGTTCGCCAGGAAGGGGATCGCCCGCGGGCGCTCGATCGTTGCGATCGAATACGAAGACGGAATCCTCCTGCTGGCCGAGAACCCCTCGCTCTCGCTGCACAAACTGAGTGAGGTGTACGACCGGGTCGCATTCGCCGGAGTGGGCAAATACAACGAATACGAGACCCTTCGCAAGGCGGGTATTCGACAGGCCGACGTCACTGGCTACCTGTATTCGCGCCGAGATGTCACGGGGATGGGCCTTGCCACGGCCTTCAGCCAGACGCTCGGTCAGATCTTCAGTCATGAGCAGAAGCCGTTCGAGGTCGAGATGCTGATCTGCGAGGTCGGGATGGAGCCATCCGAGAACCGGCTGTTCAAGATCACCTACGACGGCACCCTCTACGACCAGCGGCAGGTCACTGCTATCGGAGGCAAGTCCGAGGCGCTGGAAGAGGCACTCCGCGAAGGGTTCGAAGAGGGGATGTCGCTCCAGGCGGCATTCGATCTCGGTGTTGCGGCCTTCCGTACCGCCGAAGACCGCGACCCCGACGGCTGGGAGATCGCCGTTCTCGAACGCGGCAACGGTCGTCGCACCTTCCGCCGCATCGACCCTGACGACATGTCCCCAACGTAGAGAGGGAAGGTTCCTGCGAATCGCCCGACCCTTTGCGCACGTGCGTCGCAGCGTCGGTGATGGCGAGTCGGAGGTGGGAGGGGGTTCCTTCCAGCGACACTGAGCAAGCACGAGAGCAGAAAGCGGACAGCGGACAGCCGTCACGTGCGAACTGCGTTCACACCAACACGAACTGGACTTGGGATAGGCTGATCCGATGGATCGCCGGATCTTCGGACTCGAGAACGAATACGGGGTCACCTGCACGCTGCGGGGACAACGTCGCCTCAGCCCGGACGAAGTCGCTCGGTACCTGTTCCGCCGGGTGGTTTCGTGGGGCCGTTCATCCAACGTCTTCCTCGAGAACGGAGCCCGCCTCTACCTCGACGTCGGCAGCCACCCCGAATACGCGACGCCCGAGTGCGACAATCTCGAAGACCTCGTCGCCCACGACAAGGCGGGCGAGCGGATCCTGGAATCGCTGGTCCAATCCGCAGAGCAGCGGCTCGACGAAGAGGGGATCAAGGGCGAGATCTACCTCTTCAAGAACAACACCGACTCGGCCGGCAACAGCTACGGGTGCCACGAGAACTTCCTCGTCTCTCGCAACAAGGACTTCCACCGCACCGTCGACGTGCTCATCCCGTTCCTCGTCACCCGCCAGATCTTCCTGGGCGCAGGCAAGCTCGTGCAGACACCGAGAGGAACCACCTATTCGATGTCACAGCGGGCCGAGCACATCTGGGAGGGGGTGTCCTCGGCTACAACACGCAGTCGGCCGATCATCAACACTCGAGACGAACCCCACGCCGACGCCGAGAAGTACCGGCGCCTCCATATCATTGCCGGTGACTCGAACATGAGCGAATACGCCACCTACGTGAAGGTGGGGATCATCACCGCTCTCCTCCAGATGATCGAACGTGACGTGGTGTTCCGGGATCTGACCCTGGAGAACCCGATCCGGGCGATTCGTGAGATCGCACACGACCCCACCTGTCGGAGGAAAGTGAAGCTGGCGAACGGTCGAGAGCTCTCTGCGCTCGACATCCAGTGGGAGTACCTCGACCGGGCGATGCGATTCTCCCGGAGCCCCGGTTTCCCAAGGGAGATCCAAGGCGCAGTGGATCGATGGGAGCACCTCCTCACGGGCCTCGAGAAGGACCCCATGAGCCTGGATCGCGAGGTCGACTGGGTGATGAAGTACAAGATGCTGTCGGACTACAGCGAGCGGCGTGACATCCCGCTGTCCGATCCCCGCATGGGGATGCTCGATCTCGCCTATCACGACGTCAATCGTGAACGGGGTATCTACTACATCATGGCCCGACGCGGGCTCGTCGATCGGATCGTCACCGATGACCGCATCGCCAAAGCCGTGATGGAACCGCCCCAGACGACCAGGGCCCGCCTGCGAGGATCGTTCATCAAGGCCGCCAAGGCCAAGCGGCGCGACTTCACCGTCGACTGGGTGCACCTCAAGCTCAACGACCAGGCCCAACGCACCGTCCTGTGCAAAGACCCCTTCAAAGCCTTCGACGACCGCGTCGACAAACTGATCGAATCGCTTTGAAGTCCACAGTCGACAGTTGACAGTTCACAGTTTCTGGTCGCTCGGGTTGCGCCGGAGCCCCGTGGGTCAGCCTGCCCGGCGAGTGTCGTGGATTCGCAGAGACCGTCTGTGAACTGTGAACTGTGAACCCCGCAAGGTCCTTCACCTAGGACTCCGGGTGGCGTACGTTGCCATTGATGCGGAATGTGCTCGAACGGATACTCAACCTGCTGGCGTTTCTCCTGACGGCGAATCGCGCCGTCTCTGCAGAAGAGATCCGACACACCGTGGCCGGGTACGACCGGGAGAACGATCAGGCGTTCCAACGCATGTTCTCGAGAGACAAGGACATGCTCCGCCGACTCGGCATCCCCCTGGAGACCACCACCACTGGAAGCCTCGAGATCGAATACGGATACAAGATCGATCCCGACTCCTATCGGTTGCCCGAGACCGACCTCTCGGATCAGGAGCGGGCAGCGCTCTGGTTCGCTGCGCAGGTCGTGAGGATCGGAGGTCAGCCGACAGGAGCCGACGCGATCCTCAAACTCGGCGGTTCCCAACTCGAGTCCGGGCTCGAGCCCTTCGCAGCGAACCTCGGGAGCGATGTGGATGTACTCGCCGACCTGTATTCGGCCTCTGCGGAGCACCGACTCGTGAGCTTCCACTACGGCGAATCGAAGCGAACCGTGGCACCGCACGGGCTGGGCCATCGTCGCGGTCACTGGTATCTGGTTGGTTCGACCGACCGGGGGACCCGGGTGTATCGGGTGGACCGCATCAGCGATCTCAGCAGCGGGGAAGCCGACGGGTTCGTTCGTGATCCAGACATCGATGTCGGCCGGGAACTGGACACCCAGCCGTGGGAAGCGGGGTCGGAGGAGCCGGTGACGGCAACGATTCGATTCACCCCCGAGATCGCCTGGTGGGCCGAACGACGCCTCGGGCGGGAGCCCCTCGAACGTGTCGAGCGCCCAGACGGCTCACTCGACGTGTCCATCGAGGTCACCAACCGAGCGGCGTTCATCGGCTGGGTGCTCGGATTCACGGATCAGGCCGAGGTTCTCGGCCCACCAGCGCTGCGTCAGGCGATCATCGAACACATCGCGGGCGCGGCATGAGCGATCGGACGGCGAGCCGCCTCACCCGGATCCTGGCGATGCTCCCGTGGGTCATCGCCAATCCGGGAGCTGATGTGGACGAGGTCTGCGAGCGGTTCGGATACACCCGCAAGGAGCTCATCAGGGATCTGGATCTCGTGTTCGTTTGTGGTCTGCCGGGATATGGTCCGGGTGATCTCATGGTGGCCTACGTCGAGGAGGATCGCGTGGTCGTCGACACTGCCGATTACTTCGCACAAGCGCCCAGGCTCACGGCTGCCGAAGGATTGGCGCTCCTCGCCTCGGGCATGACGGTGATGGCGACGGGCCAAGGGTCCGACGTCCTCGCCTCGGCGGTGGACAAACTGGGGACGGCGTTGGTACCCGAAGGCCACGACATCCTCACCGTGGATGTCTCCGCCGAACACGACCTGGGGAGCGTGCTGAGGTCGGCAGTGATCGACGGCAAGGTGGTCGAGATCGTCTACACGACACTGAGTCGAGGCGACACCACAACACGGCTGATCGAACCCTGGACGGTGTTCACCTCCCTGGGCAACTGGTACGTCTCCGCCTTCTGCCGAACTTCGCAAGCCGAGCGGATCTTCCGCCTAGACCGCATCCAAAGAGTCATCGAGACAAAGGAGCGATTCGAACCGCCCGCAGCGCCTCCCGAGCCGGAAGTGCGGTACACGCCTTCCGAGGAAGACGTGGTCGCGACCATTCGGCTACGGCGGCCGGCCTTCTGGGTCTCGGACTACTACCCGGTGGAGATCGTGTCCGAAGACGGTGACAGCCGGACGGTGCGATTCTCTGCCTACGACCCCTCCGTTGCCGCCCAGCTCCTGGTCCGCCTCGGCGGAGACGCCACACTCCTCGAAGGTGACGAGGTTCGCGCCGCGGTCGACCAATTGAGAGCCCGACTCCTCGCCCGATACTCGTTGTGACGACAAGTGACCATGCGCGGCATGGTCACGAGTGACTATTCCCGCAATAGCCCCTCAATTGGATTCAAGTCTCACTCGAGAGCGCCGACATAGGTATCAAGCGGAAGTCGGAGTCACTGAATGACCACCATCAAGACAACCTGCAGCCTGTGCGGCGACGTCGAGCTCAAGCCCGCCGACCTCGTGCTCGAGCTGAGTCCCTCCGAAGAAGAAGGCACCTATCGGTTCACTTGCCCCGAGTGCAGCGGCCTCGAGCGTCGGCCGGCCAACGCCCGGGTGGTGAGCGTCCTGCTCGCAACCGGTGTGAGTTACCAGATCGTCCGAACCGACCCCATCACCGAAGCTGAGATCGGCAACTTCGTGGCAGCCCTTCACACCGAAAAAGATCCCTTCAGGCTCCTCACCAACTGACACCAACCGACTTCCGCCCGCGAACGGCTCTGCCGGGGACCGAGGCCGGGGACAGACCGCAAAGTCCCTGCTCCCTCACCTCCCGCCAGAGCCGTTCTGTGTGTGCAGTTCACAGTTCACAGTTGACAGTTCACAGCTCTGAACTCCGACCGAACGTCACGACGCGCCGTCTGCTCGCGCCCAGCGTGCTTGACCTCCACCCGGTGCCGACACCAGCGACTGTCAACTGTGAACTGTCGACCCTTTCCGACTGCGTCCGGTGCCTACTCCAACGGACAGGTAACCTGATGTTGTGTTTCAGGGATCGGAGATCTTCGTCATTCTGCTCGTGGCGCTCGTCGTGCTCGGCCCTGAACGGCTGCCGGTGGTCGCCCGCAAACTCGGTGGCTACACCGCAGAGCTGCGCAAAGCTGCTCGCGAGCTACGGGCGGGGCTCGAGTCGGAGCTGGGGGACGTGAGTGGGATCGTCGACGACGTCCGATCACCGATCAACGAGATGAAACAAGTCGCCCGAGAGACGACCGGCGAGATGCGGAAGTTCGGCTCGGAATCGAAGAAAGACCTCGACGAGGTGGCCGCAGAGGGGCGCAGAGCCTCGTCGTGGGTTGGGCCCAAGCCCATCTCGGGCCCGACCCCCGCTGATGCCATGGCCGACCTCGAGTCGATCGAGCGGACGGGCCGGCCACTCGGGGACGCGCCCGACCTCCCCGGTGACGAGGAGCTCCCGGGCGAAGCGACAGGGTGACCGACGTGGTGGCGGACGACCGCCAGCCGATCCTCTCGCACCTCGAGGAGTTCCGTTGGCGCATCGTCAAGATCGCCGGCGCCATCTTCGTCGGAGCATTGGTGGCGCTCCTCTTCGCCAATCAGATCCGCCTCATTCTCGAAGCGCCCTATGAGCAGGTGTGCGGGGACAGTTGCCAGCTCCAGTCGCTGACTGCGACGGAGCAGTTCTCGGTGCTGATGAAGGTCGCCATCTTCGGCGGCTTCATTCTCGCCAGCCCCGTCGTGCTCTACCAGATCTGGGCTTTCATCAACCCGGCGTTGACCTCGAGAGAGCGCCGTTGGGCGGTGCCGATCATCTCCGCCTGTGTGGTGTTGTTCACCGGCGGCATTGCATTCGGATACTGGATTCTGCCTCGTGGACTCGAGTTCCTGCTCGACATCTTCCCCGATGTCGAGTCGAACCTCCGGATCGGTGAGTATTTCTCGTTCACCGTCAGGTTCCTCCTGGCCTTCGGCGGATCGTTCTTGTATCCGGTGTTCCTGTTCGCCGCGGCGGCCGCCGGTGTGGTGACCTCCGCTCAGCTCGCCCGGGGTCGCCGCTGGGCGATTCTGATCATCGTCATCGTGGCCGCCGCCATCACCCCGACCGGTGACGCCCTGACGCTCACCCTGTTGTCGGTCCCGCTCTATCTCTTCTACGAAGTGACGTACTGGCTGGTGCGTCTCCTGCTCCGCAAGTGAGCGGCTCGCCGCTCGCATGAGTGTCGCCGACTATCTCGCTTCGAAACCCTTCGAAGCAGATCCATTCCAATGGGATGCCGCCGAGGCCATCGAGTCCGGCTGGAACGTCGTGGTCACCGCACCGACCGGGTCGGGCAAGACGCTCATCGCAGAGGTTGCAGTGCACTTGGCGCTGCAGCGGGGGAAACGCATCTTCTACACAACCCCCATCAAGGCGCTTTCGAACCAGAAATACGGAGATCTCGTCGACGAGCACGGTCCCGACCTCGTGGGGCTGCTGACCGGTGACAACGTCATCAACGGGAACGCTCCGATCGTCGTCATGACGACCGAGGTCCTCCGCAACATGATCTATGCGGATATCTCGGCTCTCCACGACCTCGGCTTCGTGATCCTCGATGAGGTGCACTACCTCCAGGACCGGTTCCGTGGAGCGGTGTGGGAGGAGGTGATCATCCATGCGCCGCGTCACGCCCAATTCGTGTGCCTCTCCGCCACAATCGCCAACGCCAAGGAGTTCTCAGGCTGGATCGGCGAACGTCGCGGTCATACGAAACTCGTACAGACGTGGGATCGCCCGGTCCCGTTGGAGTCCATGTACCTCGTGTCGGATCGGATGCGCGGCGGCGATCTCAGGCTGTTTCCCATGTTCCAGACGCGGGACGGCCGGAGACGGACGAATTCGAAGCTCGAACATCTCCTCGGCCTGGAACGAGGCGGGAGAACCCGGTTTCGGACTCCCCGCCGAATCGGCACTGTCGAACATCTCGACGCCGAGCACATGCTGCCTGCGATCGTCTTCATCTTCTCCCGGGCCGGCTGCACGTCTGCGGCGACGTCGATGATCGAGTCTGGCGTCCGGTTGATCGACCCCGACGCCCGGGATCGTGTCAGGGCGATCGCCGAGGAGCGAACCGCCCACCTCTCGGACTCGGATCTGCGGGCGCTCGACTACGGCCGCTGGATCGCCGGCCTGGAGGCGGGAGTCGGCGCCCACCACGCCGGGTTGGTGCCGGCATTCAAAGAGACCGTCGAGGAGCTGTTCGCAGCCGGTTTGCTCAAGGTGGTGTTCGCAACCGAGACCCTCGCACTGGGGATCAACATGCCGGCTCGCACCGTTGTACTCGAGAACCTCTCCAAATTCGACGGTGAATCCCATTCACTGCTCGGGCCGGGCGACTACACGCAGTTGACCGGTCGTGCCGGTCGACGTGGCATCGACGAGCAGGGCTACGGCGTCGTCCTGCACTCCCGGTTCGTCGATTTCGACCAGGTCGTCAAGATCGCCGAGGCGGGGGCTCATCCTCTCACCTCGAGCTTCCGGCCCACCTACAACATGGCAGCCAACCTGGTCGCCAACTACGAACAGGAACGCGCCGAGGAGCTGCTCAACGCCTCGTTCGCCCAGTTTCTCCGCGGCGCCGACGATCAGGGCTCGGAGCGTCGGCTCGCCGAGATGGAGGACCGGCTGGTCGACGAACGGGTCAGAGCCGAATGTCATCTCGGTGATGTCGCCGAGTACACCCGCCTGCTCGATGCCCAGAAGAACACCGCAGCTGCGCGAATCAGCGGGCGGCTCCACGCCGGCGACGTGATCTCGATACCCGGTGGTGCACGCGAGGGACGGTATCTCGTTCTCAGAAAACTGACCAAGGGCAAGAAAAACGTCCGATTCCTCGTGCTCTCGACGTCGGGAAAGACATCGACCGTGGGAGATCGAGACCTGAGAGGCGCCGTCACGCTCGGTGCCGTGCGTCTCCCCGGACAGTTCCGCCCGAACGACCGGAAGTTCCAGCAACACATGCTGCGTCAGATCCGGAAGTATCGAGATGTCCAACCTCCGATCGAGAACGCCGTCGACGAGACCGTGAAGCATCCGGTGGCGAGATGCCCGGAGGCATCGACCCACGTGACCTCGTATCGCAAATCGCTCCGGACCGCCAAACGCATCGAACAGCTGAAACGCAAGCTCCGGCAAGAGGGTGTCGGGCTCGTCAGGGACTTCCGGGCGATCGAAGAGCTGTTGACCGAGTGGGGCTACCTGGACGGCTGGTCGTTGACTCCTCGTGGGGATCGACTGAGATTCGTGTACAACGAACTCGATCTGCTGCTCACCGAGGCGGTCGAGCGGGGGCTGCTGTGGTCGCTGACTCCTGAGGAGTTCGTTGCGCTGGCCTCGGTGTTCGTCTACGAGCCACGCACCGATACCCCGGTCCCCCCGGAGTGGCCGAACGAGGTCGTGGCCGAGCGGTTCGAGGCGATCGCCGACCTGTGGGAGGAGCTCACGGAACTGGAGGCCGCCAAGCGGCTGGTCACCACACGTCGCCCGGACGCAGGCTTCGCTCACGCCGCCTTCGAATGGGCACATGGTGTGGATCTCGACGACCTCTCAACCGGAAGCATGGCCCCCGGAGACTTCGTCCGCGTGTCTCGACAGCTCGTGGATCTCGTACAACAGCTTCGAGACACGTTCTCCGAGCTCTCCGACGAGGCGAACGCCGGTCTTCAACTGGTCGACCGAGGTGTCGTGAGGGCGCAAGGAGCAGTATGACTCGTGAATGGCTCGTGCTCCGGAATGCGACGGCTGGGCCGTCGGCCGTCTCGGAGTCGAGGGTGGTTGCAGCGCTGGAGCGGCACGATGTCCGCGCTGTCGTCGAGAGCCCACCGGACATCGAAGAGATGCGTCGAGCAGCGTGCGAGGCCACCGAGCAAGGCCGGCCGGTGGCGGTCGTCGGGGGAGACGGGACCGTCAGCACCGTCGTGGACGCCTTGGTCCACGGTGGAGTGGTCGAAAGAGCCCTTCTCGGGGTGCTTCCGGCCGGCACCGGCTCAGACCTCATTCGCACCTTCGGCATCCCCCAGAACCTCGAGGAGGCGGCGCGACATCTCGCAACACCGAACACCTATCGAATCGACGTCGGTCGCATGGAGGGTGTCTGGGGGGTGCGCCACTTCGTGAACGTTGCGAATGCCGGGTTGGCTGCCGCCGTTGTCGAGGCCTCCGATCGGCTACCTCGCCGCATTGGGAGCGCTCGGTACCTGGCAGGGGTGGTGAAGACGGCGCCGGGTTTCAAGGGGTGTGAAGTCGAGCTGATCACGCCACGACGAGTCCACCGCCAGCACGCTCTGCTGTTGGTAGCCGCCAACGGTCAGTTCTTCGGTGGTGGGTGGAACGTCGCTCCGAAGGCCCTGCTGGTGGACGGTGAGCTCGACACCCAGCTCGTCGATGTGCCCAAGGCGGCCATCCCGAGGCTCCTCCCGAGACTGGTCAGGGGAATGCACCTCACGCACCCTGGCGTAAGGCGTCGCAGCCTCTCGGAATTCACCTTCACGCCAGAATTGGAATGGCCGGTAGAGGTCGACGGAGATGTCATCGGACACGGAGCATTCCGAGCCAGTGTTCTCCGCACGGTGCTGGACCTGAAGATCTGAAGACAGGCTTCTGGCAGTCGGCCGTTGGCCTTTGGCCTCTGGTGCCCGTGCCGGCCCAGGAGTACACCGCACGGGAATATGACTGGATCGATCTCGTTGACACGCATCGGATGCCGCTGGACGCACCGCGCGACCGGTGCTCCCGAGCCTACGGTCAAGAGCCAATTGCCAGAGGCCACCGGGCGACAGCTCGGCTTGCATTGCGCAGCGTCCGACGATCTATATACTCCCGCGCCACCTGAGAGGTTCATTCATGGCAATTGACGACGACGACATCATCGATCCAGAAGAAGTCGATCTCGACGACGACATCGAGGATCTCGATGAGGAGCTCGACGACGAGTTCGAGGACGACCTCGACGCCGTGCTCGACGACGAAGTAGCGGACGTGGAAGACGATGAAGTCGCCGAGGCCGAGGGTGAGGACGCCGACGAGGCGCTCGAGGATCTCGAAGCCGAGGAACTCGAGCTGATGGACGACGAGGCCTCCCAGGAGCTCCTGGTCGACGAGGCCGCCGAATTGAGGGCGATCCGCCGCGAAGAGTTGACGTTGAACGTCGAAGCGGCGGCCAAACAGTCGGACGAGTTCGTCTGTCAGTCGTGCTTCCTCGTGAAGCGGAGTAGCCAGCTCGCCAACCGCCGGAAGATGATCTGTCGCGACTGTGCCGACTGACCTCGTAACGGTTGTCATCCCGACGTACAACGAGGTCGAGAATCTTCCACTCATCGCCGAGGCCGTGACCCGTCACGGGTATCGGCTGCTGATCGTCGACGACGGCTCCCCCGATGGCACCGGGGAGTTGGCAGACCGACTCGCCGGAGACTCGGAGTTGATCTCCGTTCTGCACCGGAAAGCCAAGCAGGGTCTCGGCCCTGCATACGGACAGGCCTTCGCACAACTGATCGAGGCAGGCCAGGCAGAGATCATCGTCCAGATGGACGCAGATTTCTCCCACGACCCGGCGGCCATCCCATCGCTCGTAGATGCGGTGGATGCCGGCGCCGACCTCGCCATCGGCTCCCGTTATGTCCGGGGCGGATCGATGCCGGATTGGCCGCTGCCCCGAAGGCTGATTTCCAAAGGGGGCAACCTCTATGCAGGTGTTCTCCTCGGGCTACGTATCCGTGACGCAACCGCAGGCTTCCGCTGCTGGAGACGATCCGCCCTCGAATCCATCGATTTCGGCGATGCGGAGGCGTCGGGATATGGCTTCCAGGTCGAGATGGCGTGGATGGCTCAGCGCGCCGGCTTGTCGATAACCGAGGTTCCCATCACGTTCCGTGACCGGACGAGAGGCTCCTCGAAGATGAACGGCGCAATCGTCGCAGAAGCCATGAAGCTGGTCACCATCTGGGGTATGCAGCGTCTTGCCGGCCGAATTCCGGGATAGACCGTTCTGGGTCGTGGGTCCTGGGTTCCGAGTGCGTCGCACCAGGAGGCTCAGGTGTGTCGTCGAGACCCGAAAGTCGCCGACGGATCACCGGCTCCGCGGAGCCACAACCCACAACCCGTGACTCACGACTTCCAGTCATGCGATTGCAGACAGGATCGGGAGTCTCGGTATCGTCGCCGACATGAGTGATGCTCCGCACGTCTCTGTTCGACCCGCCACGGCCGACGACATTCCGGTGTTGGTCGAGCTCTACCGCCTCCTGGAAGCCGAGATGATCGCCCTCGAGGAGATGTGGCCGCTCGCCGACGGCCTGCCCGAGCCGCTCGCCGACTCACTCCTCGCCGAGATCGCCGCGGAAGACTCCGTCGTCGTCATCGGTGTCGTCGACGGGTATCCGTTCGGCTTCCTGGTCGCCCGTATCGAGGGACTGCTGCCTCAGGCCTCCGGGGAGCGCATCGGGTCCATCAGGTACGTCTTCGTCGAGCAAGAGGCTCGACAGATCTCAGTAGGGGAGCACATGCTCGATGCTGCGCTGGAAGCGCTGCGGAGTCGCAGCATCGACCGATTCGACGCGCACGTGCTGCCCGGTCACCGACTCGTCAAGAACTTCTTCGAATCGGGCGGCTTCTCGGCGAGATCGATCGTGATGCACAACGGCGGTGACTGAGCGCCATCCCATCCCCGGTGTCGGCGTCGCCGTGGTCTCCGATGGCCGGCTCCTCCTGGTCGAACGGGGTCGAGGCGCATTGGTGGGGAAGTGGGCCGTTCCAGGTGGCAGGGTCGAATGGGGCGAGACCTTGGAGGACGCCGCCGTACGAGAGGTGCGGGAAGAGACCGGCCTCGACATCCGCCTTGGTCCGGTGGTTTGGGCGGGTGAGTACATCGGCCCGGGTGAGCCCCCGACCTGGCACTTCGCCCTCGTCGACTACGTGGGCTTTCCGATCGGCGGGTCGCTGGCCGCCGGCGACGACGCCCGTGCAGTGAGATGGGTCACCGTGGCCGAAGCCCACGAGCTCGATCTCGCCGACTCAATGCCTGCTCTGCTCGAGAACCTCGTCCCGTACCTCTGAGTGGGACGCTCCCGGCGAGCTCACGACGATCTCGACGTGTGGGTCTGACACGAACGCCCATCGGCCTGATGGGCGGCGATCCGGACCGCAGGGTCTGGTGCCCTCTGACACTCCTCGCCCGGTTGAGGGAAAGGCTGCGACGCTGACCTGGTGGGGGATCGGCGCGGGCGCGGCCGGGACGGCCTCGACCATGTACGGTTCCAGCTTGGAAGGAAGTCCACTCGCCGATTCGACGAACCCATGACCGATGCATTGAGAGATGAGACGATCGAGCTGCTCCAGGCGCTGATCCGGAATGCGTGCGTCAACGACGGAACCGTCGACTCGGGCCACGAATACCGATCGGTTGAGACACTCACCGACTATTTCGGAGTCGGAGGGACCGTCTTCGAGCCTCTGCCAGGGAGACAGTCGCTCCTCCATCGGGTCGAGGGGACCGATCCCGTCGCCCCTTCTCTGCTGCTCATGGGCCACACCGACGTCGTGCCAGTCACTGCCGAGAGTTGGTCGCGAGATCCGTTCGGCGGAGAGATCTCAGACGGATTCGTATGGGGGCGCGGTGCCATCGACATGCTGAACGTGACGGCTGCGATGGCTGTCGTTTTCAAGCGATATCTGGCCGGGGAGGTGGCGCCGCCATCGGGTGATCTCTTGTACCTCGCCGTGGCCGACGAGGAAGCGGCGGGCATGCATGGAGCGCGGTATCTCACCGAACACGCCTGGGATCGGGTCGGCGCCGATTTCGTTCTCACCGAGATCGCGTATCCGCCGATCGATCTCGGCGGAGGGGTGCGATATCCCGTGTCCGTCGGAGAGAAGGGCCCGTTCTGGACGCACGTGTATTCGACCGGTACACCAGGGCACGGCAGCACGCCCTACGGTGCCGAGAACGCACTCGAGCCGCTGGTCGGCGGCTTGACGAAGCTCTTCGAGACCCCTGCGCTGGTCGGGATCACCGAGGTCTGGCGCAGCTTCGTGACTGGTTTGGGTCTCGATCCGGGCCTCGAGCGGGACCTCCTCGACCCCGAGAAGATCGACGGTGCCATCGACCGGATCAACGCATCGGATCCGAGACTGGCCACCTATCTCCATGCCTGCACGCACCTCACCGTGAGCCCGAACGTCATCGCCGGCGGGGTCAAGGCCAATGTGATCCCTGACGGCGCATCCGCTCAGGTCGACCTGCGGGCGGTGCCGGGGCAAGACCGCGATGACGTCGATCGGTTCCTCGGCAAGGCGATGGGCCGATACGCCGACCGGCTCAGACTCGAGCCTCAGGCCGATTTCGAGGCGACGGAATCTCGACCCGATGGCTCGCTCTGGGATGTGATCGTCGATGCTCATGAGGACGTCGTCGGGTCGCGGGCGGTGGTGCCGACGCTGATGCCTGCGAGCACCGACGCGAGGTTCTTCCGTGCCCGCGGCTCGGTGGCCTACGGAGCGGGCCTGTTCGACGACCGTGTGTCGTTTCCCGACTTCCTTGCGATGTTCCACGGCAATGACGAACGGGTCTCGGTTGATTCGGTGGGTCTCACGGTCGCCCTGCTGGATCGGGTGCTCCATCGCTGGCACGCCAGATGATGTCCAACCTCATCTTCGATCTCGACGGTGTCGTTTATCTAGGGGATCATGCCGTCGCCGGCGCAGGGGAAACCCTGGAACGACTCGACGCCGCTGGTCACAACATCGTGTTCTGCACCAACAACTCGTCGCGAACGCGGGCCCAATGCGCCGAAAAGATCCGAAGGGTCACCGGCTACGCCGCCCGGCCGGATCAGATCGCTTCCTCGGCGATGGCAGCGGGAACGCTGATCGATCCCGCTGCTCGGGTCTTGCGGGTCGGTGGGGACGGTGTTGCCGAGGCGATCAAGCTCAGCGGGGCCAGCGAGGTGAGTGAAATCGAAGCGGACACCGTCGTCGTCGGGATCGACTTCTCGTTCGACTACGACCTCTTGGATCGGGCTTCTGCCGCGGTGAGGAACGGCGCCACATTCATCGCAACGAATCGCGACGTCACCTATCCCTCCCGCGAGCGCTTGCGACCAGGAGCCGGCTCGATCGTGGCGGCCGTCGAGGCCGCCTCAGGCGTTGTGCCCGTGAACGCCGGCAAGCCCGAGTTGACGATGCGAAAGCTGCTCGAGCAGATGCTCGTGAGTGGGCCGGTGATGATGATCGGTGACCGCCCTGACACCGACCTGGCGATGGCCGATGTCGAGGGTTGGCGTTCGGTGCTGGTCGACACCGGTGTGACCCCGGCCGGAGCCGCCGTCACCCCCGAGCCCACTCATCGCGTTGGTTCGATCGTCGAGGTTCCGGGCCTGATCCGCTGAGGCTCAACGGCGGCGGGAACGACCCCTGACCAGGGCATATACGACACCTGCGAGGAACCCGCCGACATGGGCTTCCCATGCCACGCTGCCGGTGACGTCGGAGATCAGGAACTGGGCGGCGAACCAGATCGCCAGGAAGATGACCGCCGGGACCCGGAACGGGAAGAAGAAGAACGGGGGCACGATGACGGTGACGCCGGCGTGTGGGAACATGATGAGATAGGCACCCATCACCCCCGCGATCGCTCCCGAGGCGCCGATGAGCGGCACCGTGGCCGACGGATTCATCACCACGAACGCCAGCGTGGCGACGACCCCGGTCCCAAGATAGAAACGGGCGAAGCGGAAGCCGCGTAGCCGATCCTCGATGTTGTTGCCGAAGATCCACAACGACCACATGTTCGTGCCCAGATGCACCAGGTTGGCGTGGAGAAAGATCGAAGCGAACACCGAGGCCACGATGCTCTTGGACGGGAAGGCGACGTCGGAGCCTTCCCCGCAGCGTCCGGTGGTGATCTCGTCGATGGTGAGTGGCTCGAATCCGAGGATCTCACACGAGATCGCGGCGTTCTCATAGAGGAACGCCGCCCCGTCGATCTCGTCACGTGGCTGGAGGCCGAAGAAGATCGCGGTGCATGTCGCGATCACGAGGACGGTGAGGACCGGGCGGTGTCTCGTCGGGTTGTCGTCTCTGATGGGGAACAATGCACCGTTCCTGTCATGGCTCGCGGCGATAATGGTTGCATGAACCAGACCACACCAGACAATCGACCCGAGCCGAACGAAGCCGATCCGGTAGACGTCCAGCCCGTCATGCCGAATGACCCGCTCAACCGGATCCAGGACGAGCTCGACGAACTGCCCGATCTCGACCCTGCCGAAGCCGTCGACGTCCTCGCAGAGATCACCGCCGCGCTCAACCGTGAGCTCGACGCCGACGCGGACCGATCCTGAGCCGCCGGAGACTCGACAACGAACTCGTACGGCGCGGCATGGCGCCCAGCCGGAGCGCAGCTGCCTCGCTCGTTTCGGCCGGCGGTGTGACGGTGCGAGGGATCCCCACGCCGAAACCTGCTTCCATGGTGGCGCTGGACACTCCGATCGAGTTCGTGGGAGACAAACCCCGGTACGTCGGACGGGGTGGCCTGAAGCTGGAGGGCGCCCTGTCGGAGTTCGGGATCGACGTTTCCGGGCGCCGGGCGCTCGACGCCGGTGCATCCACTGGAGGATTCACCGACCACCTCCTCCAGGCAGGAGTGGCGAGCGTGCTGGCGGTCGACGTCGGCCGTGGTCAGCTCGACGATCGGATCGCCGCCGATCCACGGGTCACGGTGCGTGACCGCACCAACATCCGGCTGGTCGGTCCCGAAGACCTCGGCACCTTCGATCTCGTCGTCGCCGATCTCTCGTTCATCTCGTTGTGTACCGTGGCGCAAGCATTCGCCAACCTCGCCGAAGACGGAGCCGATCTGGTGCTACTCGTGAAGCCTCAATTCGAAGTCGG
>JAHEIN010000185.1 GCA_024639335.1 bacterium
TTCCTCGAGCGCGAGAATCAACTGGTCCAATCCAAATCCCTTTCTCTCCCGCGTGCAACCGCCACGGACTCAAGTATGAGCGACACGATATAGGCAAGCACCGCCGAAATCCCAAACGCCAGCCTGTCGACGTCGAAGAACTGCACGATGAGCAGCATCGTGCCGAGCAAGAGGCCCAGCCGCAGGAAGAATCCGAACAAAGCGGCGGCGTGATACATCGCCAGCGAGATCCGCAGGGCCACCGAAAGCATGATTCCGGCGATGAGGAAGTTGGCGCCGACGACGAGCACGCCGATGGTCGCACCCACGACCCCGTCCCATCCTCGCAGAAGGCCGAAGAGAGCTATGAGGATCGGGCCGACCCAGACGAGTCGGGCTGCAGTGTGCTTTGCGATCACCGTCTCGACGGGAGTCGAGCCAAGTTGGGGCTCGGAAGTCGGAGGGGCGCCGGTCATCGCTCGAGCATCTTCTTCGAGTAGTGCCAGACCCTCAGCGATCCCGAGTAGGTGCCGAGCAGGATCCCAGAGATCACGAGCCACGGATCCGTGCCCAGCCACTGGTCTGCGAAGTAGCCGAGCAGCGTGCCCGAGAGGATCGATCCGAAGAACGAGCCACCCTCTACCCAGCCGACGGAGATGGCTGATCGGACCTGCTCGTGTGGACTGTTGTCGTTCATCGTGGTGCGGGATCTTCGGTGTGGGGGCCCTTGCCGGAAACCCTAGCCACGACGGTCTCGACGCGCCCAACCAGAAGCCGATCGGAGTTCGCAGCACGCTCCGCGCTTCCCGACTTGCGACTTGGACCTGTGACGGCCGCAGTGACTGGCGACGCGAATACGGCTCCTTGCCGCCTCGGCGCAACGATTACGGGCGACCGACGACGATCAGGACAGGTGGCCTGCGAATTCGGAGGGGTAGGGCTGGAATCTCGAAGCGAGCGCGGCGATCTCGCCTCCCACTGACTCGAGCGCGGATTCGTCGTTGTGCTTGCGAAGCGCTGCCACGATCAACCTGGCGGTCTCGCTGGCTTCGGCCTCGGTCATCCCCTGGGTCGTCATGGCCGGCGTCCCGATACGGAGACCACTGGTGATGAACGGCTTCCGAGGATCATCGGGAATCGAGTTGAAGTTCAGCGTGACGCCGATTTGGTCCAACATCTTCGCTGCGTCGCGACCGGACAGGTCCTCGTCTATCGACCGCAGATCCATCAAGAAGAGATGGTTGTCGGTTCCTCCCGAGATGATGCGCACTCCCGCTTCGACCATGTGCTCGGCCATCGCCCGGGCATTCGCAACGATCTGGTCGGTGTACGTCGAGAACTCCGGCCGGGACGCCTCACGGAACGCAACTGCCTTTGCGGCTACCTGGTTCTCGATCGGACCGCCCTGACCGCCCGGGAAGATCGCCTTGTCGATGACCTTGGCGTATTCCTCAGAGGACAAGATCATCCCGCCTCGCGGACCTCGGAGGGCCTTGTGCGTGGTTGCAGTGACGATGTCGGCATACGGAACCGGATTTGGCACCGAGCCTCCCGCCACGAGCCCGATGAAGTGGGCAGCGTCAACCAGGAGCACTGCGCCGATCTCGTCGGCTATCGCCCGGAATGCCTCGTAGTCGAGATGCCGGGAGTAGGCCGAATAGCCCGCAAGCACGACCTTCGGCCGATGCTCGAGCGCAAGCGTCCGAACCTGATCCATGTCGATTCGCTCGGTCTCGGGGTGCAGTCCGTAGGCGACGATGTTGTAGTACTGACCACTGAAGTTGACCGGTGAACCGTGCGTGAGGTGCCCGCCCTGGTCCAGCCTCATGCCGAGGATGGTGTCGCCTGGCTCCATGAGCGACAGGTAGACCCCCATGTTGGCCTGCGAGCCCGAGTGCGGCTGAACGTTGGCATGCGCCGCTCCGAACAGCGACTTGGCGCGTTCGATCGCGAGCGTCTCCATCTCGTCGACGATCTGGCAGCCCTCGTAGTACCGCTTGTTCGGATAGCCCTCGGCGTACTTGTTCGTGAAGATCGAACTCGAAGCCGCCATCACTGCCGGGGACGCGAAGTTCTCCGACGCAATGAGATGGATGTGGCTGTTCTGGCGGGCCAGGTCACGGGTTATGAGCGATTCGATCTCGGGATCGATCTCACCCAACGATTTCATGGAGATCATGTGCGTGAGCGTAGTGCCCGCCCTTGAGGGCGTCCCCTCCGCTGGCGCGGGTCGTGGGTTGTGGGTTGTGAGTCAGGTCCATGAGAAACGGGACGGCTGCACCGTCCCGTTCTCAATACCCAGCACCCACGACTCAATACGAGTCGGGGCCGGAGCCGCTCAGGTGATCGCCAGGCCGGTTTCGGGGTCGAAGAAATGCATCTTCGTGGTATCGACAACCAAGGTGGCCTTCGAGTTCGGCTTCGGCGTCATGTCAGGATCGACCCGTGCCGTGAACTTGGTGGCGTCACCGAGCGTCTCGATGTCGGTCCCCTCGTCCTCGAGGAGCTCCTGGAGCTCCGGCGTGATCACCGGTCGGGATGCCATCTCGAAGTGGATGAACGCCTCTGATCCGAGCTGCTCGACGAGGCCGACGTCGATGTTGAGCGTCCGGTTCTCGACGATCATGTCGGAGCTGGCAGCCTCCTTGACCTCGAAGCCCTCCGGGCGGAGACCGATGACGATCTCCTTGCCGGTGAAGTTCGACAGGGTCTGTCGTTCGGCGAGGCGCGACCTGTCGACCTCTACACGCTGCGAGGCGAATTTGGCAAACACACGATCGCCTTCGCTCTCGACCGTTCCGTAGATGAAGTTCATCGAGGGCGAGCCGATGAAGCCTGCAACGAACAAGTTGGTGGGATCGTCGTACAGCGTCCGCGGTGAGGCGATCTGCTGGAGGTTCGTGACCTCCTTGCCGCCGATGGCACGCAGCACGGCCACCCTGTCACCCATCGTCATGGCCTCGACCTGGTCGTGAGTCACGTACAGGGTGGTGGTGGCGAGACGAGCGTGGAGGAGGCCGAGCTCGGAACGCATCTGCACACGCAGCTTGGCGTCGAGGTTCGACAGTGGCTCATCCATCAAGAAGGCCGACGGTTCGCGCACAATCGCGCGACCCATCGCAACCCGCTGGCGCTGGCCACCGGAAAGCGCCTTCGGCTTGCGATCGAGCAACTCGGTGATCTCCAGCGTCCGAGCGGCATCCTCGACACGTCGCTGGATCTCGTCACGGTTCATCTTTCGCAGCTTCAGACCGAAGGCCATGTTGTCGAAGACCGTCATGTGCGGATACAGCGCGTAGTTCTGGAAGACCATCGCGATGTCGCGGTCCTTCGGCGAGACGTCGTTGACGACCCGATCGCCGATGGACAGCTGGCCCTCAGTGACGTCCTCGAGGCCGGCAACCATGCGCAGCAACGTCGATTTCCCACACCCGGACGGACCGACCAGCACCACGAACTCACCGTCGTCGACGTGGATGTTCGTGTCGTAGATGGCACGAGTACCGCCTGGGTACACCTTCCCAATGTTGTCGAACGTGATGGATGCCACGTGAATCCTCCCGGATAATCGCTGTATCGGCGGTTTGGAACTTACCATGCCTTGGGAGCGGGGGCAGGCCGAACCTGGAGAAGATTGTGACTCGAACGATCGTCATGACCGGCGGTACCGGAGGGCTCGGCACTGCCCTGGCACGTCGATTGATCGATGAGGACGTCCGGCTGGCCGTGACCTACCTGCTACCGAACGACGCAACCGAGTTCGAAGAAGAGATCGTTCTCGGAGAGGACCGGCTCTTCCTCCGCCGTGTGGACGCCGCCAACGCCTCTGCGGTCGACGCGTTTCTCGCCGACGTCAGCGAGTTGTGGGGGCCGATCCACGGGCTCGCCGCAATGGTCGGTGGCTGGGCTGGCGGCAGAGACGTCGAAGACACCGACGACGTCCGACTCGAGCGGATGTTGGATCTCAACCTGCGCTCGGCGTTCTACACGGTCCGCGCCGCACTCCCCTATTTGAAGAAGGCCGAGTTCGGACGCATCGTGCTCGTGGGCAGCCGATCTGCGATCGACAATCCTCCCGGCCAGGCAGCCTTCAACATGGCCAAGGCCGCCGTGATGGCGCTCGGTCGTTCTGTGGCGTCGGAACTCGAATCGACCGAGGTCACGGCCAGCGTCTTGCTCCCGTCGGTGATCGACACGCCGGCAACTCGGGCCACCCTCCCGTACGCCGACTACGTCAACTGGCCGACACCCGACGAGATCGCCGGTGTTGCGGAGTTCCTCCTGACGAGAGAGGCCGGCATAATGAACGGAGCGATGGTCCCGGTCTTCGGGAAGGCGTAGCGGGCTCGCTGAGCGAGTCGATGTGCGAGATGCGAGCGTCCCTACAGCGCTCTGATCCACGCACCGTGGGGGTGGGCCTGCATCATCGGGACCAGCGACGCCTCGGTGAGCCCGACCCTGATCTCGGGCCAGTCGTCGGCACCGTCCCAGTACTCGAAGCCGATCCGCGCGATCGACCTCCGAGCGGACCCTGCCTCGAGGGCCCGGTCGAAGCGTTTGCGCTGCTCCTCGGTGAACTGGTTGAGCGTGAAAGCGTGGAAGACGATCGCCGGTCCGGCCGTCGGCAGCCGATCGAGGACACCTCCGAGCGCCGATGAGGCATCCGCCTGGACCATCTCCACTTGAACCGTTGCTCGAACCCTGACCGCTGCCCGGAGCCGCCGGCGGCGTTCCACCTGTTCGGGCCAGATCAGAGACTCGAGCCATCGGAGATCGTCCGGATCGTTCAGATCCAGCGGATTGTGATCGATGCCCACCCGACGTTGAACATATGGCGGTCGGGTCGGCACATCCACGTCTCCTTCGAGCTCGACCCGCAGCATCACGTCGGAGTGCCCGAACTCGAGCCCCCCGAAGTCGTATTGATAACGGTCGAGGCACAGGTTGAGACCTGCCGCTGCGCCGACTTCGATCAGGTGAACCGGCTCACCCAG
>JAHEIN010000186.1 GCA_024639335.1 bacterium
CTCGAACACACGTTCGTCTAGTGTTGAGGCATGTCGGGAACGCCGATCCTGCACTGTGACCTCGATGCGTTCTACGCCTCGGTAGAGCAGATCCTCGACCCCTCCCTCGCGGGCCGACCGATTCTCGTCGGAGGAGGGGTCGTGGTCGCCGCCAGCTACGAGGCGCGAGCCTTCGGCGTCTCCGCTCCGATGAACGTACGGCGTGCCCTGGAACGCTGCCCCGATGCGGTCGTGGTCTCGGGCTCGTTTCGCGAGTACTCGGACTACTCCGACAGGGTGATGGCGATCCTGCGGGACTTCACTCCCTTGCTGGAACAGATCTCGATCGACGAGGCGTTCCTCGACGTCTCCGGAACCATGCACCTGCTGGGCGATCCTGCGGCGATCGCCCGGAAGATCCGTCGGCGGGTCAAAGAGGAGACCGGCCTGCCCATATCGATCGGAGTCGCCTCGTCGAAGTTTCTCGCCAAGGTGGCATCGGCAGCCGCCAAACCCGATGGCCTCCTCGTGGTCAACCCCGATGACGAGATCGATTGGCTGCACTCGCTCCCCGTGAGAGCAATCTGGGGCATCGGCCCCGTCACGGAACGGAAGCTCCACGACCGGGGCGTGAAGACCGTCGGCGAGCTCGCCGCCACGCCTGTCGAAGCACTGAGCCGCTGGCTCGGACCGGGCGCCGGACATCATCTCCACGCCCTCGCGTGGAACCGGGATCCCCGGCCGGTCCAGACATCAAGACGGGCGAAGTCGATAGGCGCCCAGTCGGCGCTGGGGCGCGGCCTCACCGACACCGGAGACCTCAGCGGCGTCCTCCTGCATCTCGCCGACCGTGTGGGCACCCGCATGCGCAAGAAGCACAAGGTCGGCAAGACGTTCACGCTTCGGGTGAGGTTCGACGACATGACGACAGCGACCCGAGCGACGACGTTCGACGCCCCACTCAACACCACCTCGGCGATCCATCATGCTGCCATGGCGCTGCTCGACGACGCCCGGTCCGGACACGACGGCCCGCTCACGCTGGTGGGCATGAGCATGTCGAAGCTGTCGGACGAAGGGGCGGTTCAGATGGAGCTGGCGCTCGACGACGGGGACGTGTCGCACGCCGGCTCGATCGCCGCCGACCACCAGGCCGAGATCGACAGACAGATCGACCTGGCCCGGGAACGGTTCGGCCGAGGGGTGGTGGGGCGCGCCTCCGATATCCTCAACAAGGACCGTCGCCGCGTCGACGACGGCTTCCGCGAACTCGCAGAGAAGGACTGAGCCTCGCTCGCTTGCGCTCGCATTGGCCGTCGTGAGTTGTGAGTCATGAGTTGTGAGTCGCCCCAGGCCCGTGGGACGCCATTGCCCAGAACCGACAACTCACGACCCAAGACGCCGATGCGAGGCGCCAGCCGAGCGAGGCTAGAGCTCTAGGAGTGCTTGTTCGATGACCTCGGGGAGGGCGGGGTGGATGTACCACTGGTCTCTGGCCATCTGGTCGACGGTCTGGCCGAAGCGCATGCCCTGAATGAGCTGCTGAATGAGCGTCGAGGCTTGCGGGCCGATGATGTGCGCTCCGAGCAGGCGCCGCGTTTCGGCGTGGGCCATGAGCTTTGCGACGCTGGTGGTGTCCTCCATCGCCCATCCGTACGCTGCACCCGAGTACTCCCTCACCACCTTCACATAGGGCGTTCCAGCGGCGACGACATCGCGCTCGGTCGGCCCGACGCCGGCGATATGGGGATGCCCGAAGATCGCATGCGGAACCGGTCCGAGATCGAGCGCCCTCATGTCATCGGGGTGAGCGATGTTGTGAGCCACGATCCGCGCATCGGCATTCGCCTTGTGCTTGAGTTGCTCGGGTGAGCTGATGTCGCCTAGTGCCCAGATGCCATCCACAGAGGTGCGCCCGTGGCTGTCCACCACGACGTATCCCTCCTCATCCATCTCGACACCGGTCATATCCACACCGAGGCTGGCTCCGTTCGGTGTCCTACCGACGGCGACGAGCAACAGCTCCGACTCGACCGATCCGCCGGCCGTGTCGACGGTGATGACGCCGTCTGCCTGCGAGACCAACTGAATGCTCGTTCTTAGCCTGACGTCCATGCGCTCGCGGTACGCAGCAGTGGCGAGGATCGAGATGTCGTCGTCCTCGTCGCGGAGCATGTGAGGTCCACGCACGAGCATGGTCACGTGCGTACCGAACGCATCGAAGACATGGCCCATCTCGGCGGCGATGTAGCCGCCTCCGATGATCGTCATGCGTTCAGGCAAGCCGTCGATCCGCATGATCGTGTCCGATGTGTGGTGGTCGACCGAGTCGAGCCCGGGGATGTCGGGGATCGTCGCATGCGCCCCGGCCGCCAGGACGATCGTGTCGGCGCTGATGGTGTCGCCATCGACCTCCAGCTGCTTGTGTCCGGTGAACCGTCCTCTTGCGGGATAGAGGTCGACGTGGTCCTGTCGAAGTCGGTATTCCATCCCGGAGTCTGCGATCGGGTCGATCCGGTCGAAGATCCGGTCGCGAATCCCCTTCCAGTCGGCCGATTCGAAGCTGGTGTGCACTCCGAGACTCGATCCCCGTCTCGCTGCCAATGCGAGATCCGCTGGGTAGACGAACATCTTCGACGGGATGCAGCCGCGGTTCAGACAGGTACCGCCGAGCGGGCCCTCCTCGACGAGCGCCACCCGCCAATCGTCGAAATCGGGGGTGAGGATCGAGTTGCCGGACCCGGCCCCGATGATGATGAGATCATGTGTAGGCACGGCGGCGAGGCTACCGGGACCTGGTTGATAGCCACCATGCAGTGTCGGTGTCCGGACGCGGAGAAGCCCCGAGCCGTTGGCGCAGCTGCTCGGGACTTCTCGGCGGGGGGCCCGGCCCGCATCCGGTCGCTCGGTCGGGCCCACATCTGTGATCGCTCAGTCGTCCAAGAACCGCTCCCAGGATCTGTGGAGGAAAGACGCCATTTGTCCCCGTGTGACGGGCTCATCCGGGCAGAACCTGTCGGCGGCGCATCCCTGGCTGATCCCGGTGGCGGCCACCCAGGCGATCTCGGTGGCGAAGGGCGACTCACCCTCGACATCTCCGAAGCCGGACTCGCCGACGTCGGCGTCGGCGGCGAAGACCCTGTACAGGAAGCCCGCCATCTGGCCCCTGGTTACCGGGCCATCCGGGCAGAAGCTGGATTCGTCGCAGCCCCGCGTGAGCCCGCTTTCAACGAGCCATGCGATGTCGGAGGCGAACGGGTGGTCGGGCCCAACGTCTGCGAAACCGACGGCGTTCGCACCGAATCTCGGGTCGGGAACGAATCGGTGCAGGAAGGCCGCCATCTGGCCCCTGGTCACCGGTTGGTCAGGACAGAAACGTGCTGTGTCGCAGCCGCGCGTCACCCTGCGCTCGGCAAGCCAGCCGATTGCCCGACCGTGGGGGTTCTCGCGATCGATGTCGACGAAACGGGCAGAGACGACTTCGACGTCTTGGCCGTCGTCCACGTCTTGGCCGTCGTCCGCGTCTTGGCCGAGGTCCGAGGTGACCAGGCGCTCGACGAAGGACGAATCGGCGACGTTCCAGTGTGTGTACAGCCAGTTGTCAGAAGAGGGATCTGGGTGGAAATAGTCGTCGTTGTTGCAGTCGAGTGCCAGCTCACCGCGATGGTCCCCGCAATCGATCGACGTCGTGGTGTCGGGCCCATCGACGTAGCACATGATGTCGTACTCGTCGGTGCAGTGACCGTACGGGGTTGCGTTGGGGGCTGATGGCTGTATCGCGCCGAGGGTGTGTGTGACTTCGTGAGCGACCACCGAACCCTGATATCCCCAGCAGTTCCGATCGATGCGGGCGTAGCCGGGATGGTCGCCGTCATTGCGATTGGCGACCTTGGATTCGTCGACGCTGACGGTTGCAATCCCGCAGTAGACCGACGAGTCCGCCCAGATGATGTACTTGCGGTCCGGTCGATCGCGTCCTTGGTCACCGAACGCTTCGATCGTGGCGGCGAAGTCGGCGAGCGTTCCTGGCGCCACCCGGACCACGTCGATCGACGGGTCACAGTCTGGCGTGTGCACCCATCGGGGGATGACCTCGACACCGGGGACGACTTGGGATGACGAGCGATACACCGCCTGGACGTTGATCATCCCCTGGGTGATCGCAGCCCGGTCGGCGCTGTCGAGCGTCGCCTGGCCCTCGGTCACGAAGACGGCCTGCAACCGATTCCCGTCGGTTCCGGAGCCGATGCACGTCAGAGCCCGAGCTTCGGCCTCGGTGGTGTAGAAGGATGTCGGGCGTATGCCGTTGGCCGGGACCTCGTCGGGGTGGGCGCACTGAACACCCCCGGCGACGACGACTTCTTCGAATCCCGCAGGGCACGCCTCGGCGTCGGCGGTTCCGAAGCCCACGACGCCAACGGCCGTACTTGCCAGAAGCAGAAAAGCGAATGTCTTGCGCATCGTCCGTGATGCCTCTCGTTCTCGATCGGGCCGTTCCGTGGCCTCGAGATGCCTGTCGTCATGTCCCCCATCCGGTTAAGCGCTCCATGACAGACTCTGCCACGTGGCTGGCCATGCGCCATGCCGCACACGCCCCGGTAGGGGTTCAGGAGGTAGGGGCGCCCGATTGCGGCGCTGGCAACCCGGGTAGCGATTGCGCGACGACGCGGACCAGGCGCAGGCATACGGTGTCGCGCCTGCAGGTGATCGAAGGGCCAACCGGGATCAGCCGCATGCGGGGCAAGCCCCGTCCCTGCCAAAACAGCAGCCGAGCGCGCGAGTCGCACATGCATGGCTCAGATTTCAGATCGCAAGCGGTCAGCCGATTGGAACCGGCGGATCGACACCCTCGGGCAGGGTGGTCACGATCACGCCTTGCTTGCGAGTGATGGCGATCGTGTGCTCCCAATGTGCCGACAGCTGGCCGTCGGCGGTACG
>JAHEIN010000187.1 GCA_024639335.1 bacterium
CGGGCTGTGGCGCAGCTTGGTAGCGCGCTTGACTGGGGGTCAAGAGGTCGGGAGTTCAAGTCTCCCCAGCCCGACAAAGAGGAGCCCTTCCACTCGGCGGGGCTCTTCCTGTTCGTGAAGCGCACCTGTTGTCGCTGAACCTCGAATCAACTCCCCGTTGCGACCTGTCAGATTGGTTCCGTGTGGGGCGTGTCGATCGCTGTCGGACCTCCGGCCAGTCAACTGCGGACACGTATCCGCGCCACCGCGCGATCGGTTGCAGACTGAATACAACCGTCCGGTCTCGGCCGTGCTTTCAATGCGCGTTCGTTCGAGGGACACGACGTATCATCGGAGCTGCGGATACGTGAGCCGCACGTGGGCTCAGAACTACCGCAGAGGATTCGAGCGGATATTGCACGCTCCGCCGGGGTACCTACACTTTCCCGGTTGGCAGACCGCGGCCAGTGGTTGGGCCGCTTCACGGGATCGACTTGGAGGACCAACTGGTGAAGACCACCCAAACTCGATGGCGCTGGCTCGCGCTCTTCCTCGTGATGGCGATGGTCGCCGCTGCCTGCACCCGGGAGACGAGCGATACGACCGAGGCCGGGGAAGACTCTGCCACCACACAGGTAGGTGCTGCCGACACCACCGAGGGCGAGGCCGAGCCCACGGCCGCGGGATTCACCTACACGGTCGGTATCTTCGAGGACCCCAACACCGACAACCCCTGGGCTGCGATCGACACGGAGAGCGACGTGTGGACCAACTACACCAATCCCGACATGGCCTCCCTCTACACATATCAGGGCCCGACCTACACCCTGATCCCACTCCTCGCGGCGGATGATTCGCCACCGGCGCTCGAGGCGGACGGTGACAACTACTCGGTGACGGTGAACCTGCGCGACGATGTGACTTGGTCGGATGGTGAGCCGATCGATGCGGGAGACATCGTATTCACCTTCGAGACGGTCGAGAAGTACGGCGGCCTGGGTGGGAACTTCCTGACCCAGTGGCCGCTCGCAACCGACCCGGTCGAGGATGATCCGGCCACCGATGAGGACGAGACCGCCACTGCCGGCCTTGGAATCCTCTCGGTCGAGGCGCTCGACACCCAGACGGTGAAGATCACTTTCAACTTCGAGGCAGGTCTGGCAGTGTGGCCGTTCGCCACCGGTGTCGCCAGCATCTATCCGGAACACTTCTGGGGTCCGACGGTCGACGAGAACGACTCCTTCGAGGGCCTTTACGCGAGGTCCGGACTGGGTGCGCCAAACGCTTCCGGCATGGTCTCGTCACAGCGTGAGCCCGGTGCCTTCTGGCGAAACAACGCGGTCGCCGACTACTGGGACAGAGGCTCGCGGTACACGGTGTATGACAACGGCTCGGTCGAGTACACGAACGCCTCTGGCACAACCGAGACCTATGGAGGCGATCCCCGTGGCGAAGTCGTGGCGGACTACATCGAAGGGCCACACGCATCAGAGACCGTGTTCTCGCGCTACTCCGACCAGAGTTCGGCCGTGCTGGCGCTCACGGAGGGTGAGGTCGACTTCCTGCTGAACCCGTTGGGTCTGCAGCGTGGTCTCCAGGACCTGGTGCTCGCCGAGCCGGACCTGAACGTGACGGTCAACGAACAGAACCATTTTCGCTATCTGGCGTTCAACATGCGCAAGTTCCCGATGAGCGAGCTCTCGTTCCGTCAAGCGATTGCCTGTCGGATCGACAAGGAGTTCATGGCCAACTCCGTTCTCAGTGGCGCCGCCATCTCTGTGAACTCGCTGGTTCCCCCGGGCAACAGCTTCTGGGCCAACCCCGATCTCACCGGCATCTGTGAGGGCCAAGAAGACGCCCAGCGCTTCGAGACCGCCAAGCAGATCCTCTTGGACGCAGGCTGGACGTGGGATGTCGAACCGGAGTGGGACGAGGACAACCGTGACGTGATTCCCCGGGGCGAAGGTCTCCGCGGCCCCGACGGCACCACGGTCCAGGCCCTCGAGCTCCTTGCTCCCGGACCCGGTTACGACCCGCTCCGCTCCACCTACGCCCTCTGGATCGAAGAGTGGACTGTGGACCTCGGTATTCCGCTCACGGCTGAGACCACCGGCTTCTCCGTGATCATCGACGAAGTGCTGGCCGTGGACGAGGGTGCCCTCGAGTGGGACATGTACATCCTGGGCTGGAGGCTGACCCCGTTCCCGGATCACGTGTTCGACTTCTTCACGACCGGCAACGACTCGGCCGATGGTGGCCTCAATACGCCGGGGTACTCCAACCCCGAATTCGATGCCCTCGCTGCGGATTTCAAGTCTGCGAGGACCCTCGAGGAAGCCCGTGACCTGATCTTCCGAGGCGACGCGATCATCAACGACGATCTGCCGTACGTGGTGCTGTTTGCGAACCCGATCATCGAGGCGTACCGGAACACGATCGAATTCCCGTTCACGACGGTGCTCGGCGGGCTCCAGAACTTCTCCTTGGAAGCCACGGTGACGAGCTCCTGAGCTGACATCCTCCCGACGGTGGGCCTCGGACCAGGCTCGGCGCCCACACTCCATCGTGTGGTTCGGCGCGTTCCGCTCTCGAGTGGAGAGCGTTGAAGGGCCCCGGCGCAGAGGTGCGCACGGGTACCATGAAGCGTCGATCCATGACCAGTTCGCAGCCGAACTCCGTCCTGTGTGAGAGGAAAACGTACGAATGGGCAAGTACATGGCTCGACGCTTGCTCCAGAGTGTCGTCTTGTTCCTGGTCTTCATCACCCTCACCTGGTTCCTGCTCTATGCCCTGCCGGGTGACATCGTGCAAACGAAGTTTCGAACGAACCCGAACATCCCGTCCGAGGCTGCAGAGGAGGCGATTCGGCGCCTTGGGCTCGACAAGCCGGTCTTCGAACAGTTCTGGATCTACCTGACTGGGTTCTTCAGTGGAGACTTCGGTCTCTCGTTCAACCAATACCCGCGACGCGTCACCGACATCATCGCCGAGAGACTGCCTCGCACGATCGTCCTGTTCCTCACGGCGGTCGTCACCTACTACTGGGCGGGGTTCATGGCCGGCAAATACCTGGCTTGGCGGCGAGGCAAGGTCGGCGAGATTGCGATCACCGTCGGTGGCGTCGGTCTCCTCACGGTCTTCTACCCCTGGTTCGCCCTGATGATGATGTGGTTGTTCGCAGCCCGGCTCCGGTTGCTGCCGATCTCGAAGTTCCTCGACCCGACCGAATGGCGCAACGCCCCTTTCACTGCGAACGAGGTCTTCATGCACCTGTTCTGGACGGTTGCGATCACCTCGGCTTTGCTCTTTGCGATTCAGTACGGTGCGAACAGGATCCGACCTGTCGGTTTCGCCAGGGCCACTCGCACGGGTGGCACGCTCCTGGTGCTCGCCGGGTTCCTCTTCTACTGGTGGGGTGCGGGGGGCGTCGAAGTCCGCCCGTTCGCGGGCGACATCGCCGAGCATCTGGTGCTTCCGGTCTTGGTGCTCACCCTCGTGAACTTCGCCGGCATCATGCTGCTCACTCGGAGCTCGATGCTCGAGACTATGCGTGAGGATTACATCCTGACCGCCAGGGCAAAGGGCCTTCCCGAGAAGGCGGTGCGGGATCGTCATGCGGCCCGGACGGCATTGCTTCCTGTCACGACATCGCTCGTTCTCGCAGTCGCAACGGTGATCGACGGCGGAATCATCACCGAGTTCGTGTTCTCATGGCCGGGCATGGGCGAGGTGCTCATCTCCTCGGTCACCAGCGAGGACATCCCACTGGCTGTGGCGGCATTCTCGTTCATCGGAGTCATGGCGCTGATCGGTCACTTCGTCGTCGACATGCTCTACGGTTTGCTCGATCCCCGTATCCGAGTGCCCGGATCTCACTGAGGAGCCTGAGCGATGACCGATCTCGGACAGCGTCCCTCAGATACCGACCTCGGTGCTGTCGATGCCGGGGGTGTTGCGTCCCAGGAGATCGCGAAGGCGAATTCACTTTGGAGAATCCGATGGGCGCTGTTCCGTCGATCGTTCCGTGAGAACTGGAAGCTGTTTCGCCGAAACCGGATTGGCGTCGCCGGTCTCGTCATCATCGGATTCTTTGCGTTGCTGGCAATCGCACCCACGTTCCTGTTCGGGACGGGCATCTGGGACACCTCGACCTACGACCCCGTCACCGGCCTCGAGTCGAACCCGCCCAGCGCCCAGCTCGAGATCGTCGAGGTGGTCGATGACCCGAACACCCAGATCGACATCCGTCAGGTGTTGACGGATGGCCGGCTCAACGGCGATGTCGGAGACGTCATCGATGTCGAGCTCCAACCGGCCCCTCCGGACAGCAGGCACTGGCTCGGAACCGACCCGCTCGGGCGGGACATCCTCTCCCAGCTCATGTTCGGTGCAAGAGCATCCTTCGGTCTCGGGATCCTCGCTGCAACGGTGACGGTGCTGATCGGCACCCTGGTCGGCTCCGTCGCAGCCTTCTACGGCGGTCGCATCGACGCGTTGCTGATGAGATTCGCCGACCTGTTGATCATGCTTCCCGGGCTGGCGATCCTCATCGTGATCAGCGCCGTCATCAGATTCCAGCTCTGGCACCTGGCGCTCGTGATCGGCATTCTGAGTGGCTTCGGGGGCGTGGCGATCGTGCTCAAGTCTCAGGCTTTGGCAGTGAAGGTCAAACCGTTCGTAGACGCAGCGCGAGTCGCAGGTGGATCGAATGCGAGGCTGATCTTCGCTCACATCATCCCGAACGTCCTGCCGCTCAGCTTCCTCTACATGATGTTCACCGTCACCGCCGCCATCCAATCGGAAGCGACACTGTCCTTCCTCGGGCTGTTGAACGTCGACATGTCGTGGGGCCTCATGATTCAGCTGGCGAACAACCAGGGCTACCTGCTCCAGGC
>JAHEIN010000188.1 GCA_024639335.1 bacterium
ATCTTCAGAGCGCCGCGCAGACCGTCGATGACTCGGGTTGGCCGACCGACGTGGCCGGGCTCATGGAACTGCCCGGTGTCGGGCCGTACACCGCCGCCGCCGTGGCGTGTTTCGCTTTCGGCGAGCCCGTCCCGGCGATCGACACCAACCTCAAACGCATCCTGAGCCGCTGGAGCGGAAAGCCGCTCGACGGGACGGCACTCGCCAGTGCGGCGGCCTCGGAGATGCCACTCGACGCTGCTGCGGCCTGGACGCAGGCATTGATGGATCTCGGGGCAGTCCTCTGCCGGCCCAAGCAGCCTCGATGCGGAACGTGCCCGGTATCGACTTGGTGCATCGACCCGAACATCTATCAGCCCCCACCCAGACAGTCCAGCTACGCGGGATCCGTGCGACAGGCACGGGCGGCGATTCTCAGAAGCCTGGCGGAACTAGGGCCCCGCACCGAGCAGCAGCTCGTAGACGCCTGCGGACTGGAGACCTCAGCAATCAACGCAGCAGCCGATGCCCTCGAGAGCGAGTCATTCGTCGCTCGAACGAACGGGGTGCTCACCCTGGTCGAGCGTTGAGCTCACTGCTTGAGGAAGTTCTCCAGCAGCGCCATTCCCTCGGTGGTCATGATCGATTCTGGATGGAACTGCACGCCGTGGATCGGCAGTTCGACATGGCGGATCCCCTGGATCACCTCGTCTTCGATGCTCCAGGCGCACGGTTCCAGTACGTCAGGCAGATCGACGGTCGCCAGCGAGTGGTAACGGGTCGCAGTGAAGGGCTGTTCGAGCCCCTGGAAGACGCCCCGGTCGTCGTGGCGGATCGTCGAGGTCTTCCCGTGTTTCGGCTCGGGGGCGAGCGTCACGGTTCCACCGAACACTCGGGCAATCGCCTGATGACCGAGACAGACACCCAGGATCGGCATGTCGTTCCGCCACTCGCTGATGAACGCCTCCGAATGGCCTGCGTCCTCCGGCCGGCCCGGGCCCGGCGAGATCACGAGTCGGTCGGGGGCGATCTCACGCTGCGCCTCATCGGGGGTCATGGAGTCGTTGCGCACCACGATCGGCTCGGCACCCAACTCGCCGAAGTACTGGACGAGATTGAAGGTGAAGGAGTCATAATTGTCTATGACGAGAATACGCATGTCGGCGCCTGCGGAATGGTTGGGGAGGTTGAGGATAGGGCGGAGTGGAGCGGACTACTCTGCGGTCAGGGCTGCAGACGGGTAGCCCGCGAGCCGACAACTGTGAAGTATGCCTCAATCAAAGCGGCGCAAGCCAAAGAACACATCAGCCACGAAGTCCCGCACCGCCGGCAACCCCGTGCTGGCCTCGAACGATGACCCCTCGCCCACCTGGTACGTCGCAGTAATGGCCGGGTTGATGATCGTTGGCACTGTCCTCGTCCTGATCCGATTCGTCTTCGGGCTGGAGCAGTACTTCCTTCTGCTCGGCCTCGCCCTCATCGCCGGTGGCTTCTTCATGACCACGAACTACAGATGAGGCTCGCCTAGCGGCTCGCCGTTCTGGGTTCTTGGTTTGTGGGTCTTGGGTCTCTGGGAGACCAGTGGTCTCGGCCTTTCCGGTACGGCCGACTCAGAACCCAAGAGCCACCGCACATGACGGCGAGGGCGTCAACTCGAGTCCGGGCGCCAGACGGGGACCATCTCCTCCCGGCAGTGGCGGGGGGCCTTTTCCGTGGACACGTTGGCGACGGTCATGATCACCTCGGCGCCACAGACCGTGCACTTGTAGTCCTGGACGACTTCCTTGATGTCGTCGGGGTCGATCTCCTCGGGGGTCATGGACAGGATGCGCACGAAGTAGATCGCTGACCGCCACACGACGTACCCGATGGCGATGGCGATGAGCACGTTCCAAACCGTCATGATCCCGTTCTTGTGACGCAAATGCAGGTAATACGAGCGTAAGCGTCACAAGAACGTATTCACACCCGTTCGATGATGGTGCCGTTGGCCATGCCGCCGCCTTCGCACATGGTCTGGAACCCGTAGCGGCCGCCACTCCGTGCCAGCTCGTGGACGAGCGTCGTCATCAGTCTCGCCCCGGAAGCGCCGAGCGGATGCCCGAGGGCGACTGCGCCCCCGTTGACGTTGGTACGTTCCCACAGAGCCATCGGGTCGGCTCCGCCATGTTCGATCCGCCATGCCGCAGTCACCGAAGCAAATGCTTCGTTCACCTCGAAGAGATCGATGTCGTCGATCGACAATCCGGCGCGGTCGAGCGCCTTCGACGTGGCCGGGATCGGGCCGGTCAGCATCATCACCGGATCCACGCCGGCGAGCGAGAACGCCTTGAAGCGTGCCATCGGTTCGAGGCCCATCTTCTCGGCCGTGTCCTCGTCCATGATGAGTAGCCCGGCTGCGCCATCGGAGATCTGTGACGAGTTGCCTGCAGTCACTACGCCGTCGGGCTTGAACGCCGGCTGGAGACCGAGGAGCTTCTCGATGGTCGTCTCGAACCGGATGCCCTCGTCGACGGTCATCGTCTCGGTGGTGCCGTCGTCCAGGGTCACGTCGACAGGGACGATCTGGGTCTCGAATCGGCCTTCCTCAGTGGCCCGGGCGGCACGATTGTGCGATTCGAGCGAGAGTTCATCGAGCTCTTGACGGCTCAGACCCCACTTCTCGGCGATCATCTCAGCCGAGATCCCCTGCGGAACGAGACCGTGCGAGTAGCGCTGCTGCATCATCGGCCCGAAGGGCTGGCCCGGGCCCTGCTGCATCGTCACGCCCATCGGTACTCGCGTCATCGATTCGACTCCGGCTGCGATGACGACGTCGTACGCACCAGCCATCACACCTTGGGCAGCGAAGTGGGCGGACTGTTGCGACGATCCGCACTGCCGGTCGATCGTTGTGCCGACCACCTCCTCGGGGAAGCCGGCTGCGAGAGCGGCATTGCGTCCGACGTTGACGGCCTGCTCTCCGGTCTGCATGACACAGCCCATGATCACGTCCTCCACCAGGCCCGGATCGAGCTGGTTGCGCTCGACGAGCGCGTTGAGAGGAATGGAGGCGAGGTCTACTGGGTGGATGTTCTTGAGCTTGCCGTTCCGTTTGCCGGAAGGGGTGCGGACGGCATCGACGATGACCGCGTTGCGCATGAAGACTCCGATTCGAGACGTAGGCCGATCTTACCGACCATCCGGTCGGTAACTACCCGGAGCAACCGCCCGTGGGTGGACCTAATGCTCTGGCGCGCGCCGTCGTTCAGGGCCACTCTCGGAGACGTGAACGGTGCAACCAGCCGACGCAAGCGTCTTCGCACCCAACTGCACGACGTGCGCAGCGGGCGCGTCGTGTTTCTCTCGCACTGTCTGCTCAACCAGAACACCCGGTATCCGGGGGGCGCCGTCTGCCCCGGCGCAGTACGAGGCGTGATCGAGCCGTACCTGGATGCCGGCGTCGGTCTGGTTCAGCTGCCATGTCCCGAGCAACGAACTTGGGGCGGCGTCGAGAAGCCTGCGCTCCTCTGGATCATGGATCATCCACGAGCCGCCCGAGTGGCGGCCGCCCTGTCGGGCCCCGGCGCTGCCTATATGCGCAGGCGGTATCGACGTCTGGCGCGAACGGTCGTTCGTGACATCGCCGACTATCTCGACGGTGGCTTCGAGATCACAGGCGTCGTCGGTGTCGCTGGGTCGCCGACCTGCGGGGTGGAAACAACTCTTGACATCGCATGTGCATTGAGGGCCCTCAGCACCAGGACTGACGGCATCGCCGATCCCGACTCGTTCGACCGCGTAATCATCCAGGCCGCCACCGTCGCCGGGGCGGGAATGTTCATGGAGGCGCTGACCAACCAGTTGAGTCGCCGGGATCTCGCAGTACCGATTCGAGAAGTGACCCTCTCCGACGCTCCGTGTCCTCTTGGTGGAGCTGAGGGGATTTGAACCCCTGACCCCCTGCTTGCAAAGCAGGTGCTCTGCCAGCTGAGCTACAGCCCCAAGGCAGGTGAGAAATGGTACGACATGGCGGTGGCTGCGTCCAACCAATCGGGCGTAGGGTGCTCGCATGGGAGCCAACGATCCTCTGACGATCGAGCCGCTCGGCCACGGGGACGCCGACATCGTGAAGTGGGTGGTCTCCATCGCCGTCGCATGGAACGATCCCCCCGACCTGCCACCATTCGAAGTCGCGCTCGAACACCCCAAACTCGCCCGCTTTCATCGCGGATGGGGCCGCCCCGGCGACTTTGGGATGCGAGCCGCGATCGGTGGGGCGTTCGCCGGGGCAGTTTTCGCCCGGTTGTTCACCGACACCGACCACGGATCGGGATACGTCGACGACTCCACGCCTGAATTGGGGATTGCGGTCGAGGAGCCGTTCCGCCGCCGAGGTGTGGGGCGTCGGCTGATGGAAGCACTGGCGGACGAAGCCCGGCGTCGTGGGATCGGGCGATTGTCGCTATCGGTCAACAACCCGAACCCAGCCAGGCGACTCTATGAAAGCGTGGGCTACACGGTTCTCGAGGACGATGGCGCATCCTCGATCATGGTGCTCAGGCTCTGACGATTTCGGCTTCGCCGGATACGAGACGTCGCGTTATCCTGACGGCCGTCGTCCTCGACGACCGCACCTGCCAGCCAGGATGCCCGGGGCCCATAGCTCAGCCCGGTTAGAGCGCTTCCCTGATAAGGAAGAGGTCCGTGGTTCAAGTCCACGTGGGCCCACCCGAACGTCGCACGCCCCACGTCCGAGGCGTCACCCCGACTGAACCAGACAAACCCACCCAGACCGGCTGCACTGGGAAGGAAGAGGTCCGTGGTTCAAGTCCACGTGGGCCCACCCGAACGTCGCACGCCCCACGTCCGAGGCGTCACCCCGACTGAACCAGACAAACCCACCCA
>JAHEIN010000189.1 GCA_024639335.1 bacterium
CCTTTGGCTTTCTTGCCTTTGGCTTTCTTGCCTTTGGCTTTCTTGCCTTTGGCTTTCTTGGTCTTCGGCTTCTTGGACTTGCCCTTCTTCTTGCGCTTCTTCTCGGCCTTGGGCTTGCCTTTCTTGCGCTTGGGTCTGGCTTTTTCAGTGCTCTGAGCCTCCGAGACGGCTGACTCAGCGGCTTCCGTAGGCCGAGTAGCTGCCGCATCGAGGGCGGCCTTGGCAGCGGCGTGTACCGCAGCCGCACGTGCCGGGCCGAAACCGGGGAGGGCGGCGAGTTCGTCGCGACCGGCCGCGGCGACTGCGGACACGTCGGCGAATCCGGCCTCGCTCAGGATCGTCGCCGTTGCCGGTCCAACCCCGGTGATATCGACGAGCTGCGAATTGGATGGCATGGTCTCTCCCTTGGGAAATCGTGGGTGCAACCTATTGCGCCGGGTGTCATGTGGCAAACAGGAGCAGGCGGTTGCGGTCGGCGTCACCGCATGAGCGGGTTGTGTCGAGAGCTGCCGCACACCGCCGATCCCGGCATGCGGGTCGAGGCAGACGCGCTTGCGGAGCTGTTCGAGCGGTCGGCGCTCGGCATGTTTGGGCTCATGTTCGACCTCGCCGCATTGAGGCCGAATACCGAGGCCGGTGTGGCCGTGGAGGCACCACACGTGAGCTGAACGGCGGCGCTTCCCCAGCAGCAGGGATGACCCAGAGGATCAGGACCAAGGCAACCAATCGACGATCGCAAATCCCTAGGTGGAGCGGAGAGGCCGTCGGTCCCACGCAGGGTGATCAGACATCCCGGGGCCGATATCAGGCGCGGCGTCGTAGGGCGACCGCCAGGATCGGGAGCACGATCAGGGCGCTGCGCGGGCGCCACAGCACGACGAGAGTGCTGAGCCCGATGAATAGGTAGGTGCGACGGTCGACCTGGGTCAGCACGGGAAAAGCGATCCACAGCGCGACGAGCACGAGTCCGATGCGGGCAGCGATTCCGGCATTGGTGTCGTCTCCGTTCAGTGCGAGGAGACCCGCAGCCGCCAGGGCCAAGAGGGCAGTGGCTCCGATCGCGATCCGCATCGGGCGAGCCTACGCCGCCTCGACCGGGGCGCTGGAGGAGCGCTCGATGGACCGCTCTACACTTCTGCCGATGCCCATCGACATCGACATCGCCCATGTCGCGCGACTCGCCCGTCTCGATCTTCCCGAGGACGAGCTCGACACGCTCCGCTCCCAGCTTTCTGCCATCCTCGAACACGCCGCCAAGGTGCAATCACTCGACACCGAAGGGGTCGAGCCGTCGAACCATCCACTCGGCTTCGTCAATGCGTTTCGCGAGGACGTGGTGACCGGTTCACTCGATCGCGACGAGGTCCTGGCGATGGCGCCAGAGGCTCGGGACGGGTACTTCGCAGCGCCGCCAGCGATGAGCCAGGAGTGATCTGATGTCGCTGGCGGATCTCACGATCACCGACGCTGCCGCGGGTCTCCGGGCTGGTTCGCACAGCTCCGTCGATCTCACCGAAGCGGTGCTCGAGCGAGCGTCGATGACCGAGGCCGAGGTCCATGCCTACCTGACGATCGATCGCGAGGCCGCGTTGGACGCCGCCCGCGCCGCCGATGCGGAGCTGGCCGCAGGCGAGGACCGCGGCATGCTGCACGGAATCCCGATCGCGCTCAAGGACAACATGTGCCAGCGCGGGGTCGAGACCACCGCCGCCTCCCAGATCCTGGCCGGCTATCGGCCGCCGTACGACGCAACGGTCGTCACCCGACTGCGCGACGCCGGAGCCGTCCTGATCGGCAAGGCCAACCTCGACGAGTTCGCCATGGGATCTTCGACCGAGAACAGCGCCTACGGGCCGTCGCGCAATCCCTGGGACACCGGCCGGGTTCCTGGTGGCTCCTCCGGTGGCAGTGCCGCCGCGGTGGCAGCGGGATCTGCACTGGGCGCCCTCGGATCCGACACCGGCGGATCCATCCGCCAGCCGGGGAGTCTCTGCGGGGTCGTAGGAATGAAGCCGACCTACGGCACGGTGAGCCGATACGGCCTGATCGCCTTCGCCAGCTCGCTCGACCAGATCGGCCCCATCACCCGGACCGTCGATGATGCGGTTGCGGTTCTCGAAAGCATCAGCGGTCATGACCCGCTGGATGCCACATCGTGGGCCGGCGACTACCCGGACCTCACCTCCGAAATCGACGCCGGTGTTGCCGGGAAGCGGATCGGAGTCGTGAGCGAGTTTGCCGGCGAAGGCTATGAGCCGGCGGTGACCGGGGCTCTCTCGCATACGCTCGACCAGCTCAGCGACGCCGGTGCCGAAGTCGTCGAGGTCTCGCTTCCCACCGTCGAGCTGGCTCTCTCGGCGTACTACCTGATCGCTCCGGCGGAATGCTCGGCGAACCTTGCGCGGTTCGACGGCATGAGGTACGGGCTCCGTGTCGATGGCGAGACGACAGAGGAACTGATGGCCCGCACTCGCGCTCGAGGATTCGGGCCCGAAGTGATTCGCCGGATCCTGTTGGGCACCTATGCGCTATCGGCCGGCTACTACGACGCGTTCTACGGCCAGGCACACAAGGCTCGCACCGTGCTGCGCACCGAGTTCGCCGCCGCCTACGAAAAGGTCGATGTCCTGATGTCGCCGACCTCTCCAACGGTCGCCTTCCCATTCGACGCAAAGTCCGATCCTCTGTCGATGTACCTCTCCGATGTCTGCACGATCCCATCCAATCTCTCGGGCGACCCGGCGATCTCGGTGCCCGTTGGGCTCGATGGCCGAGGTCTTCCCATCGGCGTCCAGGTGATGGCTCCGGCAATGGGTGAGCCGGTGCTGTTCGGCGTGGCGAAGACGATCGAGCGTCTGGCCGGGTTCGACGCTCGACCTGCGATGGTGGAGGAGTTGGCATGAGTGTCGGCTGGGAGCCGGTCATCGGAATCGAGGTTCACGTCGAGCTCGCCACTCAATCCAAGATGTTCTGCGGATGTGCGGTCTCGTTCGGGGAAGCGCCGAACACCAATGTCTGTCCCACCTGCCTTGCGCTCCCAGGGGCGCTGCCCGTGACAAACGGCAAGGCCATCGAGTGGATCATCAAGATCGGGCTGGCACTCCACTGCGAGATCTCGGAGTGGTCGGTGTTCCACCGGAAGAACTACTTCTACGCCGACCTTCCCAAGAACTATCAGATCTCGCAGTACGACGTCCCGGTGTGCCACGACGGTTGGCTCGACATCGACGTGGACGGAGAGACGGCGCGTATCGGCATCGAGCGCGCACACCAGGAGGAGGACACTGGCAAGTCGCTGCACATGGGGGAGGGGGGCCGAATTCACGCCGCCACCGAGACCTTGCTCGACTTCAACCGAGCGGGCGTTCCCCTCGTCGAGGTGGTCTCCAAGCCAGATATCCGGTCGGCTGCACAGGCAAGAGCGTATGCACAGACGTTGAGACAGGTCATCGCCGAACTCGGGGTCTCCGACGCCCGGCTCGAGGAGGGCTCGATCCGCTTCGATGCAAACATCTCCGTACGGCAAGGCCCGGATGCCGAGTTCGGCACCAAGGTCGAGATCAAGAACATGAATTCCTTCCGCTCGCTCGAGAAGGCCGTCGACTTCGAGATCAAGCGTCAGATCGCCGAGCTCGAAGCCGAGGGCACGATCATCCAGGAAACCAGGCACTGGGACGAGGAAGCCGCTGTGACCACCTCCATGAGGACCAAGGAGGGCAGCTCCGACTACCGATATTTCACCGAGCCTGATCTGGTGCCGTTGGTGGTGACGCCGGAGTGGCGCGAACACATCCTCTCGACGCTACCGGAGCTGCCACATCAGCGGAAGGATCGCTACCTCGCCCTGGGTGTCGATACTCAGACCGCCCTGGCACTCAGTTCGGCCGACACAGCGCTTCGCTCGCTGTTCGAGGACACCGTCGGCGCCGGAGCCGATGCCAAGGCTGCGGCGAACTGGATCACCGGCGAGGTGGTTGCGTGGATGCGGAGAGAATCAGTCGACACGATCGATGTCGATTCGGCGTCCGTGGCAGAGATGATCGGGATGATCGACGCCAACGAGCTGTCGGCGTCGGCAGCCAAGGAAGTGCTCGACGGCATCCTTCGCGGTGAGGGGACGGCGAGAGCCGTTGCCGAGTCCAGGGACCTGATCCAGATGACCGATACGGGGGCGATCGAATCCGCAGTCGACTCCGTGCTCGCCGACAACCCAGACGCGGTGGAGCGGTACCGGGCCGGCGAACAGAAGGTGGTTGGCTTCCTGGTCGGGCAGGTCATGCGGGCCACGCAGGGCAAGGCCGATCCGAAGGCGGTCAACGGCCTGCTGCGGGAGAAGCTCTCCTGATCCTCTTCGGTCAGGAGGTCGATGCGGTCGTCTTCGATTGCGACGGGGTCCTTGTGGATTCCGAGCCCGTTTCATTCCGGGCTTGGCAGGACGCCGTCGGCTCGCATGGCCACCAACTCACCGAAGTCGAGTTCCAAGCGTCGGTCGGTACCACCGACCGCATGGTCGCGGAATTCTGGGCACCGAGACTCGGGACTACGGCGGATCGACTCGACGACTTGGCGAAGCAGGCGTTTCTGGCCCGTGCCGGCGAATTGCAGGTCTTCGAAGATGCCTTGGCGCTCCGGAACCTCATCGATCTTCCGGTGGCGATCGGGACGAACAGCGCGCGCTGGCGGCTCGACGCCGTCCTCGCTGCCACCGGGCTGGACGATTGGTTCGGCGTGTCTGTCACGGCGAGCGATGTCACGAACCCCAAGCCCGCTCCGGACATCTACGTTCGCGCATTCGAGCGGATCGGCGTTGCTCCGGCCCGAGGCATGATTCTCGAGGACTC
>JAHEIN010000190.1 GCA_024639335.1 bacterium
CGCATCTCGATCAGGTCGTGCCGTTCCTCAAGGACGCGCACATCAAGTACACGGCCCCGGCGGCGGGAGTCGTATCGGCGGTCGCCACGCCACAACGGAATCCGGCGGCGGCGTTGGCTGCCTGTCTCGAAGAGGGGCGCGCTCTGCTGGAGGTCGACTGCACGATCTACAGCGAGGATCGGTCGGTGAATGCCGAATCGACCTTCACGTGGTATCTGAAGCGACAGTGACGGCGGCGGACGGCGCTTAATCCCCCAGCAGGTGAGCCGACATGGGAGACCATGAGCGCAGCGCCTCGACCCGAGAGCGCGGCTGCGGCAGCCATCGACCTAGAGCGGGTTGGCGTTGCAGCGGCCGTACTGGACTACTCGCATGCGGCGGACCGCCTGGCCCGTCTCGCCGAGCCCACCGACGCGCTCGACGACCCGTGGCTCGTGCAGGAACTGGCAGCCACGGTGATCGTCATCGACCTGAATCAACTCGCAGCTGCAGCTCTCGGGGCTGAGCCCGAGGCGCTTCGGTCCGGTCACCTCTTTCCCCTGATCGAAATGACTTCGGGGATGCTGGACAGCTTCAAAGCCCAGTTCCATCAGATCGTGGACGGTTCCCTCACGTCACGGACCGAGCTGCGATCGGCCGACGGCAACAAGCTCACCCTCGTGGATTGGAGATCGGCGGATGAGAGCTACCGCCGCGTCGTGCTGACCCTCCGCGACATCAGTGCCACCCGGATCGCCGCTGAGCGCTGGACAAGAGTCTCGGTGCAGATGCATCGGCTCGGCGAGGCCACCAGCACCATCGCGCGTCGACTCGACGATGCCGAAGTGCGACGAGAGGCGGTCTCACGAGTCTGCCACGTGCTCGAGTGCGACCAAGCCGCCCTGCTCATGGTGGACCCCGACCGGCCCGCCATCGAAGACGTCGTGCGCATCGATCACACCGGCGGCGCACCGCTCCCCGAGCCGACGTGGGAGGAGTTCCGATCCAGCATCGGTGGCCAGGCGTTGGAGACCGGCGCAACCTCGGTGATCAACGACGTGACGGCTGGTGATCTCTGCGGAACAGGCTCGGCCATCGCCACCCCGCTGGTGGCGGATCAGCAAGTGGGAGTCGTGATCGGAATGAGAAAGGGCGCGGGCCGGCCGTTCACGGACGCCGACGTCGCTGCAATCGAGCTGCTCGCCGCGGCGGCTGCGCGATCGATGGAGAACGCCCGGACATACGAGTGGATCTCGGAGGAGTCGGCGGCACTGGCTGAAGCCAAGGGTGAGATCAAGTCTGCCTCCGATCACCTCGCAACCGCCCAGGCGCAGAAGCTGGAAGCCATCGGTGAGCTGGCTGCCGGCATCACTCACGAGATCAACACCCCGATTCAGTTCATCGGAGACAACGCCCAATTCCTCGCCGAAGTCGCGCCGGCCATCGCAGACTTCCACCGCAAGGCCCTCGAGCTGGCGGACGCAGCTTCTGGATTCCCCGAACTCGAGGGGCTCGGTGCGGCCGTCCTCGGTGCTGCCGACATCGCCGACCTCTCGTTCACCGATTCCGAAGCCTCCGACGCGCTCGCACAGATTCGCGGAGGTGTGGGCCGAGTCGCCCAGATCGTTCGACCCATGAACGACTTCGCTCACAAGGGTGGCGATTCGAAGACCCCGATCGACCTCAACGCCACAGTCGAGACGACCGTGGCCGTGGCGCGCAACGAGTGGAAGTACCACTCCGAGATCGCACTGGATCTCGATGACGGGCTCCCGCTCGTCCCGGCGCTGGCCGACCCGCTCGAGCAGGCGATCCTCGTGATCATCATCAACGCTGCCCAGGCCATCGAGGACGCCGTCGGTGACTCGGGTCACAAAGGGACGATCGCCATCTCCACCTCTCAGCGTGGCGATATGGCACAGATCAAGATCACCGACTCCGGAGGCGGCATCGCCCCAGAGATCCAGAACCGGATCTTCGATCCGTTCTTCACGACGAGAGAAGTCGGCCGCGGCTCGGGCCAGGGCCTCACGATCTGTCGGACAGCGATCGTAGATCAACACGGCGGAACTCTGGAGTTCGAAACCGAGCCGGGAGTGGGCACGACCTTCATCGCGTCGCTCCCACTCCACATGGAGGAGGACTACGCATGAGCGGACACCTGAGAGCGCTGTTCGTGGACGACGACCCTGCCGTGCTCACTGGCCTCAAGCGCATGCTGCGACCAATTCGCAACGAGATCCGGTCGGAGTTCGTCGACAACGCACCTGAGGCCCTGGAAATGATGGCATCAGACGGCTACGACGTCGTGATCACCGACATCCGGATGCCAGACATGAGCGGCATCGAGATGCTGGACATCGTCTCGGAATCTCATCCCGACATGGCACGCCTCATCCTCTCGGGGCACAGCAGCAGGTCCGACACCCTTCGAGCCACCGGACTGGCGCATCAGTATCTGGCGAAACCGTGTGACGCCAGCACGCTCCGTCGCGCGATCCTCAGGTCGGTGGGATTGCGTGAGGAGTTGGCCGACCCGGAGCTTCGACGGCTGGCCGGCGGCGCCCGTTCGCTGCCGTCGGTCCCCGACCTGTACCACCGCATCAACGCGGAACTGGCCTCGGACGATCCGACTGCGGCGAGGGTCGGGGACATCATCGCACACGACCCCGCGATGTCCCTCAAGATCCTCCAGATCGTCAACTCCTCCTTCTTCGGCCTCCGGCGCGAGGTGACCGACATCGGCCAGGCCACGTCCCTCCTTGGTCTCGACACCATCTCGTCGCTCGTGCTCGCCGCAGGGGTGTTCAGTACGGGGCCGACCGATCCGGTCAGTGCCGGGATGGTCGACCACGTCTACCACTCCTCGCTCGAGATCGCATCCGTTGCAAAGCACATCGCCCAGGTCGCGGGCGCCGGCCGGGAGACCGTCGAGGAGTCCTACCTCGCCGGGCTCATTCAGGACATCGGCATCCTCGCGCTGGCGAGCAACTGGCCGGCCCGTTGGCGACAAGTGGAGCGGTCCGACATGGCTCTGAGCGAGCAGTCGATCTTCGGGACGACCCATGCCGTTTTCGGGGCCTACCTGGCGTCCCTGTGGGGTCTACCCGACTCGCTGGTCGAGGCGATCCGATACCACACCACGCCGGAGAGGGCTTCGGTCGCCGGCAGCTTCAACTCGCTCGTTGCGCTCCATGTCGCCCGGGCGATGGTTCACGGCGGCTTCGACCCGGTTCACGTGGCCGGCGAGACCCCCTATCTCGAGGAGCTCGGCCTCGCCCGCGAGCTCGGGCAATGGCTCGACGCTGTCGTCGAGATGCGACGCGCAGCATGAGCGACCCTGCTGTCGAACATCCCCCGCATGGCTCGGTTGGCCAGATGGTCGCCATGCAGGGTCGGCCGCATGCCGACAAGCCCCCACGACGCCTGGCGGTGTGAGGACGCGAACACAATCGGCATCGAGCTTGGCGGGCAGCACCTCGAACGGCTCGGGCGTTCTCGCTCACGGTCAGCGTGCCGGACGAGTACACCGTGCATCGGCTGATCGGGTCGAAGTCAGCTGCTGAGGGCGATCACGGTCTCGGCGAGCACTCCGGAACCGGCCTTGATCCGCTCGGTGAAGGTGACCCGGTTCCAGTCCTCCCATTCGTATCCGGTGGTCTCGACGGTCTCGGAGCCAGCCGTCACGCCGATCTCGATTCGATCGATCACGACGTGGGAGAAGACGCCGTCTGGTGAGACGTCGAAGACGGTGTGGGTGGACGGGTCCGAGAACCCTATCGCCTGCCACGGCACCCGGATCTCGATCGTCCTGTCACCGGCGAACCATGTCGAGCGCGAATCGAACGCCGGATCGTTGGGATCAGACGTGCCGTGGTGGAGCAGCCCGGCCGGGTCGATCTCGACATCGGTCTCCGTCCCGTCGGCAAGGACGTATGACCGGTTGGTGATCAGCCTGTGGAGATTCCATCCGCCGGGCTCCGATTCGGACTCGGGGAAGAACCCGAACGTCTTGTAGGCGTTGAGCATCGGATCTGCGTCCGACCGAACCTCGATCCGTGCATTGGAGCCGTCGATCACCAGCCGATAGTCGGCTTCGGGAAACGCCGCCTCCGGACCGAGCCCTGCCCCGGCCCCGGCCAACACGTCGAAGCCGACCATGATCGGCTCGGAACGCCAGACTTCTACTGCGTCGCTGACGATCTTCAGGTACAGGAAGCCCTCATCGTTGGCGGCCCGGACTTCACGGATGGCACCTCGTGCTTCGGTGATGGCACGTGAATGTGCGGGCCATTCGGATCCGTCGCCGTCCAGCACCAGCGTGCGGGCAAGCCTGGGCTCGGAGGCAACCAGTCCGAAATGGGCCTCGTTGGTCCAGGCGTTCATCCAGATCGCCCGTCGTTCCGCGAGCTCGTAGTCCAGGGTGTTCCAGGTCAGCTTGAACCACTCGTCGGTCCAGGCGAAGACGTACCCCCCGGTGAGGCCGATCTCGGAGATCGTCTGGAGCAGATCCGCATTGATCGCTGCCTGCTCTTGTTCGGTGTGGTCGCCTTGGTTTCGACCGTGTGGTTCCTCATGAGCCTTGGCCATTCCGGTCGGCACTCCGAATTCGAGGACCACGAAGGGGATGCCTGCATGGTGCTGTCGATACTTGGTCAGCAGGCCGGCATACGGGTCGATCCGGCCGTCGTGGACGAAGTCGGCGATGCCAGGCTCGTAACGCTGGAAGTCCGGGTAGTACGGATACACGTGGTATCCGGCGTAATAGCCGCCCGGCCAGTCGTTGGTGGGGTGGACGTTCATGGGGTCGACTCCCACGAGGTCTTCTCGCT
>JAHEIN010000050.1 GCA_024639335.1 bacterium
CGGTTTTCGTCTCCGGTACCCAGATTGCGCACCCGACCAAGACGATTCCGGTCAGCGCTACCAGGGGCAGCATGGCGGCCGTGCGCCCTTGCACCCCGAGCAGCCAGCCGGCCAGTGCGGGTGCGACCAGGAACGCGGCGTCCCCGGTGAAGCGGAAGGCGCCGAGGCGGGGGCCGAGGCGCCCGCCCTCGCTGAGGTCCGCGAGCAGGGTGGTACCGACGTTGACCGTGACCGAACCCAGACTGACGAGGGCAACGGCGATCCAGAGGGAGGCCAGGTCCCCGAAGAAGGCGAAGACCGTGACGCCGGCCAACTGGAGTGTCAATCCAGGTATCAGTGCAGCCCTGCGGCCGAGGCGATCGATGATTCGTCCCGCCCCGATCGCTCCGACCAGGCGGGCGAGGCCTCCGACTCCGAGCAAGGCGCCGATGATTCCGACGCTCAGCTCGAGGTCTTCGTCGGCCACGATCGGCACGATCGTCTGGATCATGGCCGCGCCTATGGCGAATTGCACCGCCGGTAGGAGGTAGATGAAGGCGAGCGCCGATCTCGTATCCCTCCCATCGGACGGTCTGTCGGCGTCGTATTCCAGCCGTTCGTTGGGGGGCGGCGTCGGGCCGATGCGGGTCAGCGGAACGATCACGATCCCACAGATGACCGCACCAGCTCCTATTGCCACCCGCCAATCGAATGCGGCTCCTATGGCGCCGCTGACGACTGGGGCGATTGCCTGTGCGGTCAGCAGCGCGGCAGCGAACACCGATGTCGCGGCGCCGCGTCGCTCTTTCGGAGCCGAGGCGAAGTGCGCTTGTGCCGTGGTGAGGGTCCATGCCGAGCCGACGCCGAGGACGAAGACGGCGGCGAACGCCACCGCCGATGTCGGCGCAAGGGCGAGTGTCAGACTCCCGGCTGCCACGAGCGCAGCGGAGGCGATCATCATCGTGCCGGGCGCCCTGCTGTCCGAGAGTCGTCCAGCAGGGATGTCGGCCGCAAGGCGGCCGAGAGCGAAGACCGAGCCGAGGGCTCCCAGGCCGAGTGAGCTCAGCGCCAGATCACGCCCGATGTCGGGGAGGAGGGGCGGTCGCAGGAAAGCGGCAACCGTGATGGCGAACAGGGATCCCCCGACCGCGAGTGTCACCCGCCTCTGTGAGGTCACGAAACGTCGATCAGGAGTGGGGGCCGCTGGAACCCCGCACGGACAGGGTCGGGGTCAGACGCAGCGAAACGGGGCTGCCGCTGCCGTTGTCGGACGACAGCATCGAGATGAGCAACCCGGCCGCCTCGGAACCCATCTGGCGGTAGGGGACTCGGACGGATGTGAGGGGCGGTTCCAGGAGGTCGAGGAGGGGAGTGTCGTTGTACCCGGTGATGGCGACGTCTGCTCCGACCCTCAGCCCCTTTTGGCGGACCGCGCGATACGCGCCCATTGCGAGCAGGTCGTTTGCGCAGACGATGGCGGTGATGTCCGGCCGGCGCTCGAGGAGCGCCGAGGTGGCGTGAAGTCCGGCCTCCACCCGGTACCACGCCGCTTCTTCGATGGCTGTCGGAGCTACTTCGACTCCGAGGCTCTGGGTCCACGACAGAAAGGCCTGGTAGCGGCCATGTCCGGTCGACATGGTCTGCGGCCCGGATATATGGCCGATCTCGGTATGACCCATGTCCACCAGATGCTGAACGACGAGACCGATCCCCTCGTGGTCGTCACCGACGATCGAAGGCAGTGGAGATGCATCGGCGGTCCGGTTGACGAGGACCGCTGCGACGTTTCGGTTCGCGAGCTCTGCGACGGTCGGATCGGAGCGAGCGGACGTGGCGAGGATGAGTCCGTCGGAGCGGCGATCGATGAGTGTCTCGATCACTCGCGCAACCGACGCCTGGTCTTTCAGATCGGCGTCGGCGATCAACAGCGAGTATCCGTCGGATCCGAGCCGCGCCGCGGCGCCGGCGATGATCGGGCCGAACAGCGGGTTCTCGATGTCGGGGATGATCATGCCCACCGTCATTGTCCGGTTCGTGCGGAGTCCTCGCGCGAGCGGGTTCGGCGTGTATCCGAGCCTGCGTGCAGCCTTCAGGACCCGGGCAACGGTTTCGGCGTTGACTACATCTCGGGTCTGTTCGTTGAGCGCGCGGGATGCCGTCGACATGTGGACGCCGGCTGCGTCAGCCACCTCTTTGAGGGTTATGCGATCGGTCATTGTGCGTGTTCTCTCCGGCGCTACCGGCGGATGATACAATCGATTGCTGTCGGCTGGCGAGCGAACTGCCGATGGCTCCGGCGAAACGCAGGCGACCAAGAGGAATTCCCATGGCACGTATCAGCTACCGAACGCCCTCCGAGATCGACGACCCCCAAGGCCGCGAGTGGCTCGAAACCGCCATGCGCGACGGAAAGCCCGGCCCCGAGTTCCAGTCGATCCGCTCGCATGTGCCCGGAGTGATGCGGTCCTTCACCGAGACCCGAGCGTGGATCTACCACGAAGGGGTGCTCGACTTCGAGTTGAAGGAGTTGGTCCGGGCCTACATCGCACTTTCTGGTGACTGCACATACTGTTCGAACCAGGGTGTGGCCAGGGAGTTCAACCAGGATCGCGAGAAGCTCGACGAGCTGTTGGCCCATCACAGCTCCGAGGCGTATACGGCGAGGCAGCGACTGGCATTCAAGTATGCCGATGCGATCATGTGGAACCCCGACGACGCCGACGATGCGATGTGGGCCGATCTGCACGCCGAGTTCACCCAAGAGGAACTCGTCGAACTCGGCTACTGGATCGGGTTCACCTTCGGGGGGCAGCGGTGGCTACGGACGCTCGGCTCGAGTCAGGGGCAGCTGCAGGCGGCCATCGACGATCGCAACGAGATGGCCACCGTCGCCGGCCCGTCCGACGTCAGCGACTGATCGTGCATCCTTCCGACATCAGCGGATTCGACGAGATTGGCCATTCCGACCTGGGCGGGTTCGGGGACGGCATGCAAGTGATGCGAGGCGAGCAGGGAGCGCTGTACGTGGCGCACTTCGGTCCGTCGGGGAAGGGCACCACCATCCTCGACGCCTCCGACCCCTCCCAGCTCCGGCTCGTACGGCAGTGGGATGGCCCCTCGGGCGGACACACCCACAAGGTCCAGGTCGCCGATGGGATGCTGATGACCAATCACGAGGCGTTCCGGGGCGGTGTCCCGGACCGCGTGGGGATGGCGATCTATGACCTGAGTGATCCCTTCGACCCCCGCGAGATCGGGTTCTGGGATTCGACCGGCCTCGGTGTTCACCGGATCGTCTACGAGGGCGGGCAGTACGCCTACCTGTCAGCGCGACCAACCGGGTTCGAAGAGCGGATCTTCATGATCGTCGACGTCAGCGACCCCGAGCATCCAGTCGAGCGCGCTCGCTGGTGGTGGCCCGGCATGGGGCCAGGGGAGACGCCGACCTGGCCCGAGTCCGAGTCTCGTTCGGTGCATCACGGGATGGTTGAAGGAGATCGCGCCTATCTGGGATTCTGGGACTCGGGGATGGTGATCCTCGATCTCTCAGACCTCGACGACATCGGCGTCGTGAGCCATCTCCAGTGGGAAGTCGGTGGCCACACCCACACCACACTGCCGATGCCGGGACGCAATATCGTCGTGGTCACCGACGAGGCCGTCACCAACGGGTGTGATGACGACCCGCACATGGTGCGCATAGTCGACATCGCAGACGAGGCGAATCCAGAGGTCCTCTCGATCTGTCCCGTTCCCGAAGGCGACTTCTGTGACCGCGGGCTGCGATTCGGTGCCCATTGTCTCCATGAGAACCGGCCAGGTAGCTATCGCAGCGCCGAAGTCGTGTTCACCACCTACTTCAACGGCGGCCTGCGGGTCTATGACGTTGCAGACCCGGTGTCCCCCGTCGAGATCGCCCACTGGATTCCGGAATGCCCGCCGGACCAGCCGGCGTGTCAGATCAACGACGTGTGGGTCGACGAGGACCTCCTGGTGTACGTCACCGACCGGGTCAACGGCGGTGTCTACATCCTCGAACCCGACGCAGCACTGTCGACCCGCCTCAACGAGGCCTCCCTCTGAGCGAGGCGCATGTGCAATGCGCACGATCGGCTGAGGCCAGTGTGGGGGTGTACGAGGGCGCACGGTCTCGATAGGTTGGGCCAGATGCCAGTGGTTCGGGCCTTCGCCATGGTCGTCTTGCTCGTGTCGATTCAGGCGTGCGACACACGCGTCGATGAAGCTCCGCCCGATCTCTCACCAGGTGCTGACTTCTATCAGCCGCCGGACCCACTCCCCGACGGCGACCGCGGCGACGTGATCTGGACGGAGTCACTCTTCGCACCAGACGGCGTCACTGCGTGGAGGATTCTCTATCGGTCGGTCGGATACGACGGCCAACCGGTGGCGGTTTCGGGCTGGGTTGCCTTTTCCGACTCGGTAGAGGAGGCGCCGGTCATCTCGTTCGGTCATGGCACGACCGGGATCGGGGACGAGTGTGCTCCAACGCGACGAGGTGGACAGGCCCCCCACAATTTCCTGACTGCGCTCGACAGCGGATTCGCGGTGGCGTTCACGGACTACCAAGGACTCGGTACGCCTGGAATGCATCACTACATGAATGGACGGGTCGAGGCCAACGCAATGGTCGACATTGCAGCTGCAGCGTCGCAGTTGGGTCGCCAGACGAGCGATGAAGTCGGGCTGTGGGGGTTCAGCCAAGGGGGTCACGCCGCCCTGTTCGCAGCCGAGCACTTCGATTCGATCGCCCCCGGTCGCCGGCTCATCGGCACCGCCGCAGTGGCGCCGGCTGTCGACATATCTGGATGGTTCGCCGAAGACCCACCCGGTCAGCGGCACTACCTCGCAATGATCGCAGTTGCTGCAGTGGATGCCTTGGGCCTCGAACCCGACGCCGTTCTATCCGATGCGCTGCTCGATCGTCATGACCAGATCGAAGGCGGGTGCCTCTTCGATGCGACCCTTGCAGTCAGCGGTCTGACCTCGCTGTTCGCTGACGGAGATCCTCCCGACGCATTGAAGTCGTTCTTCTCCGAGAACGACCCCGGCACGACTGGCCTGGTCGCCCCGCTTCTGTTGGTCAACGGTGTGGACGATCGACTTCTTACCCCGGAATTGAGCGATGCGTTTGCTGACCAAGTCTGTGCGGTGGGGACGGTCCTGGAGCGCATCGTCATCAGTGATGCGAGTCATCTCGATACATTCGGTGAGTCGGCGAACCAGGTAGTCGACTGGTTCACCGACAGGTTGGAGGGTCGTCCGGTGGATGATTGGTGTTCGGACGTCGACTAGATGAACTCGCCCTCTTCGGCCGATTTCACGCTGAACAGACGGTCGGTGCAGAAGTTGAGGTTCGTCAGGACGTCATCTTCGATGGAGGTGGACATTGCGCGTGCGCGCGTCTCGAACTGGCCCATCCGCTTGATCAGCCCTTGGTTCGGCTCGTCAGATGACTGCTGCTCCGACGCAATGTGGGTCACGGTGTCGACGTATCCGTCGATCGCGTCCAATGCTGCGTAGATGGCCTCGGACATCTGCTCCGTCGCCATGGATACTCGCTCGTGTGCCGTCATAGCCATTGCTTCCATCTCCTCCATCTGAACGGCAACTCGACGAACGTCGGCGCCGTGGCCTGTTCCAGCAGCCGGAGTAGCGCCTCGAACACGAGGTGATGCTGCTCGGGTCGATACGGCTCCCCGAACGGATTCCCGTGCGGAAAACGGGCGTACGCCGCCCGGGGCACCTTCACACCGTAGGTGACGTCGGGACGCATCGAAATCGTGACGGTGGGAATGCCACTCGCTTCGACCACTCCTTGAACCAGTCCGACCGACCGGTGGCACATCGGTCAACCCGGGACCATGATTGCCACGTCGACTTCGGCGTCGGCGAGGATGCCGGCGACGCGCGGTGCGAGGTCGTCCTGGATCGGTGAAGGGTCGGGATTGAATCCCATCATCCCGACGTGCACCGGGCTGGCCGCACCCAGCCTGCCCCGTTCCACGAGCTCGTGGAGCCGGTCGATCGGGAACACGCAGTTCGGGTCCTGGTTGGCGGGAGCCGTGTCGTAGTGGGTGTGGGTGAATCGAAGGTCCGACGGGTCGAGATCGTCCGGGAGGATGCGGTGGGTCGGATCGCCGGCGACCGTCTCGACGTGAAACGGAGTCTGGTCGACGAGGTGGGCGCCGGCGGTCGTGACCAACGCGACGCGGGACTGGGACAGTGGCTTGCTCAACGGGGTGAACGCATCTCCGGGATTGATGCGCGGATTCGAGCCGTGGTGTGACCGCTCGACGAACACGATCCAATCGTCGTACTTCTGTTGGAGCTCGGTCGTGTCGAGCGGTTCGAGCGGGATCGGTTTCACGTGATGCTCCGTTCTGGTCCGTGGTGGCTTGTGATCGCCTGCAATCGATTGTAGGAGTACGCTGGGCGACGTCGCACCCAGGAAGGCAGAAATGGCCGGAGAGCTCGGATTCGCCGCGAACGAAGACCCCTTCGTCGTGCAACACGGCGGCTTCTATCGCCGTTGGTTCTCGATGATCGACGACATCGAGGAGCTCAAGGCCACCGTCGCAAAGCTCGAGGGGACCACCGACGACCTGTGGGTGCCGGTCTGGGCCGAGCAGGGCAAGTTGCATGAGGACGAGGGCGATCGGCTGGAAGCCGCCGGGGACCACACCGGCGCACGCCGCGAGCATCTCCAGGCCAAGACGTACTACGCCATCGGGCGGTTCCCCGGCGAGATCACCGACCTCAAGGCCGCGATCAGCCGTGACTGCGCCAGGGCCTACCGGAAGGCCTGTGCCCATCTGCAGCCACCGGTGGAATTCGTAGACATCGAGCATCAAGGCCAGAAGGTCACCACCCACTATCGGGTTCCGGAGGGTGCTTCGGCGGACAACCCGGTGTCGGCAGTGCTCGTGATGTGTGGCGCCGACGTGTTCAAAGAAGATCGCGGCTGGGCCCAGGAGATGTGCATCGACAACGGCATGGCGGCACTCGTGATGGACGGGCCCGCCAGTGGCGAGAACCCCTTCCCGTGGTCTCCGAGCTCGGTGTCGGCTTGGGAGGCCGCCATCGACTGGCTGCGCGCCCGTCCAGAGATCGACGCCGACCGGGTGGGAGCGTTTGGGATCTCTCGCGGCGGCTATTCGGTCATGCAGCTCGCCGGCGTGGCCCCCGACAAGGTGGCGGCCGTGGTAGCGAACGCCGGCCATCCCTTCGGGTACCGGATGAACGACGAGGAGATGGGGGCCTTCGTGCAAGCCCGCAACGACCGGGCCACGTTGCACTTCGGCGCTCCCGGCGATCCGTCGTCGTTTCCGACGTGGTCGAAGGAGAAGGAGGAGTCGCTCTTCGCCGAGTGGGCGCTCTCGGAGCAGGGCATCCTCGAGAACATCACGATGCCGGTGCTGATGATCAACGGCAAACACGACCATCTCGCCCCGATCGGGAACATCTACTTCATGCTCGAGCACGGGCCGGCGATCGGCAAGGAGGCGCGTGTGTACGCCGATGCGGGTCACTGCGCTTTCCAGTACTTCGATCACTGGGCGCCGGCCAGCTTCAGCTGGCTCGCGGAGAAGCTCTCTCGATGACCGACGTGCCCTAGATGGGCATCTTCTTCGGACTGTTCGGGGCGTTGTGCTTCTCGCTGACGTCCATTCTCGTGCGGATCGGGCAGCGCACGAGATCGAACGACGACGGCGTCTTCATGTCGGTCCTCGTCAACGTGCTCCTCCTTGGAGCCGTGGCACTGTTCGTCGACTGGCCTGCCTGGGATACCGGCGGCATCATCTCGCTGATCGCCGGTGGCGTGATCGGCACCGTCGGCGGGAGAACTGCACTACTGCGCGGCGTGCGGCTCATCGGTCCGAGCCGCTCGAACGCCTTCCTGACCGCCGCTCCAGTGGTGGCGGCGTTCGGTGGTTGGCTGGCGCTCGGCGAGACCCTCACGCCGATCGAGATTCTCGGTGCCGCGATGGTCATCGGAGCGTTGTTGTACCTCGTGAACGCCCGGTCGCGTGGCGGCCTCACCGGCGAGCCGGTTCCGCTCCGGCATTATCTGATCGCAGCGGGTGCGCCGCTCTCCTTTGGGATGGCCTTCGTCTTCCGCAAGTGGGGACTCGAGTTCTTCCCGTCCTCGGTGCTCGGTGCTTGGATCGGGGCCGCCTCGGCGTATCTCGTGATGCTGGGGATCGACGGCGGGCGGGGCATTCTGGGCGAACGGGTGCGCTCCAACTTCGGCTCGGTCTCGTGGTGGTTCGTCGGAGCCGGCGTGTCCACCTCGGCGGCTCTCCTCAGTCAGTTCCGGGCACTGGCACTGCTCGAGGCCTGGGTGGTGGGGATCCTCCAGTCGACGCAGGGGATCTGGACGATCGGGCTCAGTCTGTTGTTCCTCAAAGGAGACGAGCGGATCGACCGGACGCTGGTCACGACCGTCTTCCTCGTGGCCGCCGGAGTGACCCTGATCAGCGTCCAATGATCGGTTGGTTGATCGGCGCCGCGTCGGCGATCTTCTTCTCGGCGTCCTCGATCCTCGTTCGGATCGGTCAGCGCAAGAAGCACGCCGACGACGGGGTGTTGATGACCGTGTTCGTCAACCTGGTGGTCCTCTCGATCGTCGGCCTGTTCGTCACCAGGCCCAGCTTCGATCTCGGCGGGTTGGTGGCGCTGGTGCTCGGCGGGATCCTCGGGACGGTGTTCGGGCGCAGCTTCCAGCTGAGATCCGTTCGTCTGATCGGGCCGAGCCGCGCCAGCGCCTTCATCACCGGGACCCCACTCGTCGCCGCGATCGGCGGGTGGATCGTCCTCGGCGAGGAGCTGGCGCCGCTCGAAGCCGTGGGCGGGATCCTCGTGGTCGCCGGGCTGCTGTGGCTGGTGCGGGTGCGGGCGGGCGCGTCCGGCTCGGGGGAGAAGGTCCCGCTCAGCTCGTATCTGGTGGCGGCGGGCGCGCCCGTGTTCTTCGGTTCGGCGTTCGTGGTCCGCAAGCTGGGGCTGCGGTACTTCGACAGCGCCGTGCTGGGAGCGCTGATCGGGGTGGCGGCGGCGTTTGCCGTGCTTTTGTTGATCGATGTCGTGCGGGGGGAGCTGGGACGGCGGATCTCGAGGAACCTCCGCCCTGTGCCGTGGTTCTTCGTGGCCGCCGGATTCACGACCGCGATGGCGATCCTCTCGCAGTTCTATGCGTTCGGGTACCTGCCGGCGTGGGTTGTGGGCATCCTCCAAGGAACGCAGGGCATCTGGACCGTGATCCTCGGCTACGTGTTCCTCAAGGGCGACGAGAAGATCGACCCTCCGCTCCTGATCGGCATCGGCCTCGTCGTCGCGGGGGTGGTCCTGATCGCCCTCCAGTGATCCCGTTCTTGTGACGCAAATGCAGGAAATAGCTGCTCAACCGTCACAAGAACGGTGGGTTGCGATCCAGTCGGCGACGATGGTGAAGGTGCGTTGCGATACCGGGTGGTTCGGGACCACGCTGGCCCAGGCGTGGAACATGTCCTCCTCGACGTACAGCGTCGCATCCACCCCGGCCTCCCATGCGCGGTCGACGAAGCGGGTGGAGTCGTCGAAGATGATCTCCCTGCCCCCTGCAATGACGAGCATCGGCGGCAGGCCCGTAAGGTCGGCATAGAGGGGCGATGCCCACGGCGTGGTGGGATCGATGTCCCCGAGGTAGTGCCTGGCCGGATCGGTATCGATGACCGGGAAGTAGTCGGTCCCGGCGTTCGTCTGAATCGTGGACCCGGTGACGGCGAGGTCGAGCCACGCCGAGAAGAGAATTGCAGCTGCAGGCAGGGGTAGGCCCTCGTCGCGCAACCGGACCAGAAGCGCAGCAGCCAGGTTTCCACCTGCCGAGTCGCCCGTCACGATGATGCGGCTGGGTTCGATGCCTCGTTCCAACAGCCCCATGTAGGCGCTGGTCACATCGACCAGCGCGGCCGGAAACCGGTGGCGCGGCGACAGCCGGTAGTCGACTGAGAACGCATCGGCCCGGACGGCGGCCACGAGATGGGCGATGAACGGCCGTTCCATCCCCGGGCTACCGATCACGAATGCGCCACCATGGATGTAGAGGAGGATCGGTCGGGGACCCGCAAGCGGCGCGAGGCGCAGCCACTCTCCCCCGACGCCATTGATCGTGTCGGGCTCTACCGTGACCAGCTCGCGGAGGACCTTGGGCAGCGGGGCCTCGACGCGAAAGTCGGCCCAGCCTTCGGGTCGGCCGATCTCTCTGGCGGCCTCGAGGAATGCCCGAAGTGTCGCTCGCCTGAGTTCGAGCGCCCAGCCCCATCCGGGCACCAGCGGCCCTCGGCTCAGTCGACGGCCGACGGCGACCACGACCGCCACGACCATGGCGACCGTCAGCCGCAGCGAGGTCCACACCGATGTCATCATCAGATCCTCCTCGGATTCTCGACCGTGCACCAGGGCCTGCCACCCGGTCCTCGACGGAAGCAACGAACCGGCTTCAAGAGGCCAGGCGTCGTTCGGCCAACTCGACCTCCGCCCGATCGGGTAGGTGCAGTCCGTTGGCCTCCACCGACAGGGCGGCTGCGACGTTGGCGAAACGTGTCGCCTCGATCCAGTCCGCTCCATCGAGCCTTCGGGCGGCGAGGGCTGCGAGGAAGGCATCACCGGCTCCGGTCTCGTCGGTCGGCACGATGTCGATGGTGGGTACCTCGGTGAGACCGGCTTTGTCGCCGATCAGAGCGCCATGCTCGCTCAGTTTCAAGATGACACGCCTCGCTCCGGACACCAAGAGCTCGCGTGCGGCCAGTTCAGACCAGAGGCGAGAACCCGGTACCCGCCCGACCAATCCCGCAGCTTCGCGGGTGTTCGGCGTGATGACGTCGGCGGCCTCGAGGTGTCGCCGGAAGACGCGCTCGGGAGGCGTCGGATCCAGGAACAGGGGGATCCCTTGGTCCGTGCAGCGTGCGCATAGATCATCGAGAACCTGGGTCGGGATCTCCGCTTGCGCGACCACCAGACCGTCCCGGTCGAGCCCGTCGAGCGCCGGCGCCACCTCGTCCCATGTGAGGTGATCGTTGGCACCGGAGGCCAGCACGATCGACTCGTGCTTGCCTTCGATCAGTTCGATGGCGACGAAGCCCGTGGCCTCGCCCGGGGTCACCGAGACCCCAGAAGTGTCTACGCCGTCGGCGGCGATCGCAGCAACGCAGTCGTGTCCGAATTCGTCGTCGCCGACCCGTGCAACGAGGTGAACCTCCTTGCCGAGCCGGGCGAGCGCTCTGGCGACGTTGCCGCCCTTTCCGCCAGGCATCGCCAGATAGCCCTCGGCCACCATGGGCGCCTGCCCGGCCGAACGTCGAAGCCCGAAGAGATGCAGGTCCATGTTCACTGCGCCGACGACGACGGCTGCGCTCATGTCCAGCTCACCGGGTCCATGCGCACCACTTCGTCCTTCGCCGGAGTGATCGCACTCAAACCGAATTCCTCATGCAGAGCATCTGCGAGCGCCTGCGACGCTTCAGGCTCGCCGTGGTGGACGTACACGGTGCGAGGGAGTGGCGACGATGTGGTCACCCAGTCGATCAACTCGCTCTGGTCGGCGTGGGTCGACATGTCGATCCGGAGAATCCGGGCGTGGACCTGGTGGTACCCGCCGAGCATCTTGACGTTGTGCTCGCCGCGGACCAATCGGTCCCCGCGAGTTCCCGGTGCCTGGAACCCGACCATGATCACCACGTTCCGCTCGTCGCCGACGCGATGAATCAGATGATGGACGACCCTCCCCCCGGTCGCCATGCCCGACGCGGAGATGATGATCATCGGCCCGTCCCGGTGGTTGAGCTCTTTCGACTCGTCCACGCTGCGGATCGGCTCGAGCCGAAGCGATCGGAACAGCCGCCTTCCATGCATCTCCGGGCGCATCTCCGGCGAGCATCGAGTCGCGGCGTCCTGATACACCTCGAGGGCGCGATTCGCCATCGGGCTGTCGAGGAACACCGGGACGTCGGGCAGACGCCCTTCCGCCACCAGACGATCGAGATGATGAAGCACCACCTCGGTGCGATCGACCGCAAAGGCGGGGATGAGCGCCATGCCGCCCATTTCGAAGGCGGTCTCGATCGCCTCTGCCAGATCGGCCTGAGGATGCTCCTCGAGGTGTTCCTCGTCGCCGTAGGTCGACTCGACGACCGCTACATCCGCGTGATCGATGGTTTCGGGCGGAAGCAGCAGCGGGTGGTTGGGCCGGCCGAGGTCGCCGCTGAACACCGCTCGAATCGACGGGCGTTGCAGGTCGAGTGCGACGGAGGCGGCACCGAGGATGTGGCCTGCACCGAGGAAGGTCGCATCCACAGCCGAGCCGAGGTCGACCGGTGCATCGAATTCGACCGTGTTGAAGAGCAGCAGGCAGCGCTGAGCGTCCTCTTCGGTGTAGAGGGGCAGTGCCGGATCGTGCCTGGAGTACCCGTGCCGGTTGGCGTGCGCAGCCTGCTCTTCCTGGAGGTGGCCGCTGTCCGCGAGGATGATCTCAGCCAGGCGTCGGGTGCCTTCTGTGCAGTAGACGGGGCCTCTGAATCCGAGTCGCACCAGACGAGGGAGATATCCGCAGTGATCGAGATGGGCGTGGGTGAGGAGCACGGCGTCGATCGACTCAGGCTCCACCGGGAACGGATCCCAGTTCATCATCCGCAGGTGCTTGCGCCCCTGGAACAGGCCGCAATCGACGAGGATTCGCGTATCACCGGTGTCGAGGAGCGTGCGACTCCCCGTGACGGTTCCGGCCGCGCCGAGGAACCTCAGCGTCGGCGCATGCTTGCTGACCATCGGCCCCTTTTCGTCGCTCCACACGATTGTCGGTCCCCCCCGGCGTCCACCCCATTGCCGGAAGTCACGATCCGGCTGGGTCAGCCTCTCAGCTCCTGAGCTACGAGGTTGGGTAGGAATGGGTCGGCCGGGGGTGTGAAGCTCACGAGTACGTGGTCGGCGCCGGCGTCCTCGTACACATGAATGCGGTCGATCGACTCTGCGAGGTCGCCGGAGTACCGGAACTGGACCGACACCTCGATGTCGCTCCGATGGCGGCCGATCTTCTCGCATTCGGCGTCGAGGCGGGCGAGACGGTCACGGAACAGGTCGAGGTCCCAGTTGTAGTCGGGGAAGTTCCACTGGTCTGCCCACTGGGCGGCCAGCGGGATCGTCTTCTTCGGTCCCGTACCGCCGATGACGAAGGGTGGCCGGGGCTTCTGCACCGGTTTCGGCTCGAAATGTGCTTCCGTGATCGTCCGATGGGTCCCGTGGAAGCTGAACACCTCTTCGGTGAAGAGCCCGTGGAGGATCGCGAACGTCTCGTCCAGGAGCTCGAACCGCTCTTTCAGAGAGGGCAGGTCGATGCCGAATGCGGCGTGTTCGCCCTCATGCCATCCGGTACCGACCCCGATCTCCAGCCGTCCGTTCGACATCTGGTCGAGTGTCGCCGCCTGCTTTGCGAGGATCACCGGGTGGCGGAACGTGTTCGCGCTGACCATCGTGCCGAACCGGATCCGATCGGTGACGGCCGCCAGCCCGCCGAACAGCGTCCACGCGTCCATGATCGGTAGGTGCGCCGACGACTTCGGGGGGTACAGGTGGTCGTTCAGCCACACCATGTCCCAGAAGCCGCCGCGGTCGGCCTCGATCCAGACCTCTCGCAGCTGCTCCCAGGTCGCTTCCTGTGCCCAAGTCTTGAACGAGTAGCGCATGTGTGCTCGCGTTGGTTCTCCCCGAGGTCCTTCAGGCGCTCTCGTAGAGCCGGGTGAGCACGAACTCGCGGTGCCCGAGTACCTCAGCCGCGGTGAGCCGCCCGCTGGCGGTCTGCAGTGTCATCTCGATGAGCGCATCGCCGGCTTCGTCCATCGTCATCTCCTTCCGGAGGAGGCCGGAGATGTCGCTGTCGATGTGTTCGCCCATCGTGCGCACCGTACGCGGGTTCGCACAGGTCTTGATCACCGGCAGGATCGGGTGTCCTACGACGTTGCCCTGGCCCGTGGTGAACATGTGCACGGTGAATCCGGCGGCGGCGCAAAGCGTGACCATCTCGGCAGCGGCTGACGACGAGTCCATGAACCAGAGCCCCGGACCGGACGGTTCCTCCGCCTTGTCGAGCACTCCATCGACCGGAGCGGTCCTGCCGATCTTCTGGATGTTGCCGAGAGCCTTCTCTTCGATCGTGGTGAGCCCGCCTGCGATGTTGCCCTTCGTCGGCTGGGAGTCGGACAGGTCGCTGGTCTTGTGCGCCTCGACCACGTCCTGGTAGCGGTCGAACATGAACTGGAACCGGTCCCGGATCTCGGGCGTCTTGCAGCGTTCGGCGACGAGGTGCTCGCCACCGGTCAGCTCGGTGGTCTCTCCGAACACCATCGTGACGCCGTGTTCGTGCAACTTGTCGAACATGTTGCCCACGGCGGGGTTCGAAGCCAGCCCAGACGTGGTGTCGGATTCGCCGCACTTCGTGGAGACCCAGAGATCGCTGATCGGCCGTACGTCGCGCTGCAGCGTCGAAGCCCAGTGCACGAACTCCTTGGCTTTGGCCGAGGCGCGCATGATGGTGTCGTGATCGCCGTGTTGTTCGATCCCGAAGCCGGCGACCGGCTTCCCGGTGGCGGCGATGCCGTCGACCACGTGCTGAGTCCATTGCTCCTCGATGCCGACGACGACGACAGCAGCCACGTTCGGGTTCGAGCCGGTGCCGATGAGCGTGCGGAAGTGGAGCTCGAGGTCGGCGCCGAACTGCAGCCGACCGTAGGGGTGGGGGATTGCGATGGTCCCCTTGATGTTGTTCTCGACCGCCTGGATGGCGGCGTTCGAGATGTCGTCGACCGAGAGGATGAGGACGTGATTGCGGACTCCGACACGTCCGTTCTCCCGGACGTATCCCATGAATGTTGCGTTGGAGAGTTCGAGTGACACTGAATGGCCTCCTGATGGCGTGATGATGTGGTTCTCGGAGCGGGATGCGTTCTGTGGTCCTGCCGTCACCAACGCTTGGTCTTGACGTTGTGGACGTGAACGTGCTCGCCGACCGAGATCGGCGCAACGACCCGCCCGATGTCGGTCCCGTACTTGATGACGGTGTCGTCCTTGTCGAGGTCGGTGATCGCGAGCTTGTGCCCGATCGGGATGTCGTCCTTGGCCTGGACCTCGATGTCCTTCTGTTGATCCATGATCCAGCCTTCGAGGGTGTCACCTGCCGTGATTCCCTCGACGACGATCACTCCGACCGAGTCGTTCTCGTCATGCACGATGAAGTGGATCACTTCGTCATCTCCTTGTGTTTTGGTAGTGGCTCTGGAACCTTCGTAGCCCGCCTCAGTGTTTCAGGTAACGGTCCAAATACCCGATCACGTGGGCGATCGCTCCGCGTTGGACGTCATTGACCTCGTACTCGCCGTCTTCGCCTCGAACGGGGTAGAGGTAGCCGTGGAGGTCGTGGTCGTAGGAGACCCATTCGACGTCTTTCCCGGCCTCCTCCAAGAGCTCGTAGTTGAGCCGGAAGATGCCCTGGAGCTCGTCGGTCTCTCGCCCCATGACGAGGATCGGAGTCTGTATCCCCGAGATGCGCTGCATGGCGATGTCATGGTCGATGCGGCGCCGCACCTTCTCGGTGTCGGTCATCATCATCGACTCGATGTCTCGCAGCCCCGTCTCTTCTTTGACATGGGCCGTGTCGTCGGGTGTGAGCCACAGGTACTCGTGGCTGGCCGGCTCGCTGGCGACGCCAACGGCGGCACCGTGGTACTCCGAGGTGATCTTCATCACCATCTCGCCGCCGTGGCTCATCCCAACCAGACCGATCCGGTCGGCGTCGACCCACGGCAACGCTTTGACGAACTCGATGATGGCGATCTCGTCCTCGTACTCGAGTGGCGATCGGTTGAAGAGCTCGCGGCCTTGGCGTACGTCACGGACCAACGGCCCGCCGTTGTTGTAGCCGAGCTCCACTTCGGTCCGGTATCGGATCCACGCGGCGGCGTAGCCCGCCTCGACCAAACGGTCGACGATGTATCCGCGGTTCTCGAAGGCGTTGCGGATCCATCCCATCGCCTCGCCGCCGTTTCCGGAGGCGAGCAGCACCATCGGGAACGGGCCTTCGCCTTCGGGCTTCCGGACACCGATGGGTGCGTAGAGCCCGTCCCAGGTCTCGACGTACATGTGCAGTACGCCCTGGTCGTCGACGGTTCCAGGCAGAATCGGTCGCTCTGGATCGATGTTCATCGTGTACTCCCTTTCTTCATACCATTTCCATGATCTCTGAAGGGTCGCGTCCGAGGTCCTCGAGCAGGACGATCGCAGCATTGCGCCCCGGGGCGCCGGTGATCGAGCCGCCGGGGTGCGTGGTTCCGCCGGTCTGATAGAGGCCCTCGATCGGCATCCGGTGTTGTGCCCAGCCGGGCGCCGGGCGATGTGCACCCGTGAAGGTGATCCCTCTGTCACCGCCGTGGGGTGCACCATGGACCATGTGGCGGTTGTTGCGTTCGATGTCCAGCGGTGACTTCACCAGGCGACCGATGATCTTGTCCTCTGTCAGGTTGGGGGCGAAGCGTCGCAGGTATGCCAACTGTCGGTCGACATGCGCGTCTTTGATCTCGTCCCAGCGTTCCGGACCGCCACCGGGGTCGTAGGCGTTGAACGTGACCATCTTCACCGTGTGGGTGCCTTCAGGGCTCCGGCTGGGGTCGGCGAGTGTCGGTGTGGCGACCAGCAGGAAGGGCTCTGTTTCGGTGAAGTGCCCGTCCGAAACCAGACGAGCGTTGCGAACCTGGTCGTCGATCCATCCTGCGACACCGGCCGACACCGACGATCGGGAGCCGTCGTGAGTGGTGAATGCCGGTGCCTCGGTGGTAGCGAAGTAGGCGGCGAAGAAGGGAACGCCCACGTGGTAGGTGTCGACGCCATAGGTGAATCCCTCACCCCAGGCCTCGGCGGGCGCCATGTCCACGAGGTGCTTCACGTGGATGGTGGAGACGACGGCGTGTCGGGCCCGGTACTCGTCACCGGCCTCGGTGCGGATGCCGACGCACCGTCCGCCCTCCAGGATCAGTTCGGAGACCACGCGATTGCAGTCGATGGTCGCTCCATGATCGGTGAGGTAGCCGACGAGCGCGTCGATCAACTTACCGGAACCGCCGGCGGGGATCGACCAGCTACGGGCCTGCCGGCCGCCGATGATCTGGTATGCCAGTAGCCCGGTCCCAGCCCCATCGATGGGGACGGCGGTCTGCGACGCCATCCATCCCATGAAGGCCCTGATGTGTGATTCCTCGAATTCGTGCAAGATGACGTCGCGGGCGCTCATCAAGGCCCTGCGCCGCCAGACGTCACCGCGGGGGTGGTCGCTCAGCAGCTCTTCGGTCGTTGGGCCGTATCCGACGGGCCGGAAGCGCCCCTGCCCGACCAGGGACTTGACTTCTTCCCACTCGTCGAGAAGTTGGGCGTACGTCCCGGCATCCCGCTCCGAGAAGCGAGCGATCTCGGCGACGGTCTTGTCCCGGTCGAGCCACATTGTCAAGGCCTCACCGTCGGGGAACGCCACCACCTCGACCGGATCGGGGTCGATGTACGACAGTCCGTACCGCTCGACCAGGCCGAGTTCGTCGAGGCGGATCAACGGGTTGACCTGGATCAGTGTGTGGCCGGTCGAGCATGTGTCGACCCACATGTCATCCATCAACATCTCCTCGGTGGTGGCCCCGCCACCCGGGATGGGGCGTGCGTCCACGATCGCGCACTCGTACCCGGCGGCTGTGAGATAGGCGGCAGTGATCAGGCTGTTGTGCCCTGCGCCTGCGATGACGACGTCTGCGGTGGTGGCCATTGGTCTCCTCAGGTTTCGATCACGTTGCGAATCATCCAGTCCCGGGCATACGGCGCCCAC
>JAHEIN010000051.1 GCA_024639335.1 bacterium
AGCGGCATGGCATCCGACGTCATGCAACTGGTCGAACGCCAACCGGAAGAGATCGCCACGCTCCTGAGAAGCTGGCTCGCCGACCAGCGTGAGCGGGTCTGATCATGGCAGCGACTCTGGCACCTCAGCAGAAGGCGGCCGCCCTCGTGCTCGCCATCGGCACCGACAAGGCCGAGTCAATCCTCCAGCATCTCTCAAGGGATGAGATCGAGGCGCTCGCCAAACATGTGCTGACACTCGGGGAAATCGACCCGAACGAGCGCCGCAGCGTTGTCCGCGACGTGCTCGAGCATCTGCTCACGATCGACCCGCTTGCCGAAGCGGAGGCGCTGCGGCATCGGGCGAAGACCGCTCTCCCCGCCTCCCAGAAGATCGACAAGGGACCGGACGGGCCGTTCGGCTTCCTCGCACGAGTCGAGATCGACCAGCTCGTGCAGTATCTGGCAAACGAGCATCCCCAGACCATTGCAGTCGTGCTGTCCCACCAGCCTCCTGAGGTCTCGGCGAAGATCCTCAACCACGTCGACGAGCACCTCGCCGCGGACGTTGCGATGCGGATCGCGACGATCGGGAAGACTCCGCCAGAGCTGATCAACCGCATCGTGGATGCCATGAAAGCGGAGCTGAGCGAGACCCATCCCGAGGATGCCGCCCCGCCCGAAGGGGCCAGGGAGCTCGCCGGAATCCTCAACCGGGGTGGCCACGAGCTCGAGGAGTGGGTGCTGGAGCGGCTCGGGCACGAAGACCGTCAGCTGGCCGATCGCGTCAAAGCGCTCATGTTCACGTTCGCAGACATCATCACCTTGGACGACCGGGCGATCCAGAAGGTCCTCCAGAACGTCGAGACAGCGTCGCTCGCCCTGGCACTCAAGGGCCAGGCCGACGACGTGCAGGACGCCATCTACCGGAACCTCTCGGAGCGGGCCAGCGAGTCCCTCAAGGAAGAAGCCGAGCTCCTCGGCTCGGTGCGACGATCCGAAGTCGAGGAGGCCCAGATGTCGGTCGTGGCCCAGATCCGGGCGCTCGAGGCCTCGGGGCAGATCACCATCAGCAGAGGGGGCGATGGTGACTTCATCGAATAGCGTCCTCCGCGCACCTCGCGTGACCGGCATGGCGACCACGCTCGGGAGCACGCCGCTGGATTCGCTCACCCGCACGGCCATCGCGGAAGCTCGCAAGTCGGGCTACGCCGAAGGGCACGCCGCCGGGAAGCGCGATGCCGTTCTCGAAACCCGATCCGCACTCGAACGCGCCACGCAACTGCTCGATGCAGCAATTGCCTCGGCGACCAGGCAGATGAGAGAGGCGGTGAACGCCCAGACCCCGGCAGTCGTCGAACTCTCCATCGACATCGCCAAACGTGTGGTGGCAGACCTGCCCGACGATGCGGGCGTTGGGCTCCGTGAGAAGATCGAGCTCGCCCTCGAGGACATCGACGACGACCCTCTCGTGATCAGGGTGAGCCCGACGGACGCTTCGCTGGTCGAGGATCTCTTCGCCGGCCGCACCGACGTCTCCGCGGTCCGGGACACCACGATCGACGACGGCGACGCCATCATCTCGGGGCGCTGGGCCCGAGCCGACCTACGCCTCACCACTGCGTGGGACATCATCAAGGACCAGATGAATGGTTGATCGATCTCTCATGGTTGTCAGCGGTGCCGTTGCGAAGGTCGGCGGACACGAAGTCGTTGTCAGAGGGCTTCGGCTTCGGCTCGGAGACACGATCCAGATCAGGGGCTCCTGCGAAGACCGCATCGGGGAGATCGTTGCGGTCGGGACCGAAGGGAGCACCGCCCTCGTATTCGGCTTGACCGACGGGATCGGCCGCGGTGACAGAGTCGTGCGACTCAGCGAACCTCCCGGAGCGATCGTCGGCAGCCAGCTTCTCGGACGGATCATCGACGGTCTGGGGCACCCGATGGACGGCCGCCCGCCTCCGACCGGGCATTCCGTCCAACTGGACAATGCAGCTCCCCAGGCGATGGCCCGTCAACGGATCGACACGGTGATCGGCACCGGGATTCGCCTCGTGGACACCCTCTGCACGGTCGGCCGGGGGCAGCGAATCGGGATCTTCGGTGGTTCCGGTGTCGGCAAATCGACACTCATGGGGATGCTCGCAAAGGGGACGACCGCGGACGTCAACGTCGTTGCGCTGATCGGAGAACGCGGTCGCGAGGTGCGGGAATTCATCGAAGACGAGCTGGGACCCGAGGGTCTGGCACGGTCGATCGTCGTCGTTGCGACCTCTGACCAACCGGCGCTCATCCGGCTGCGAGCTGCCAAGTACGCAACCCGGATCGCCGAGTGGTTCGCAGACGAGGGTCACGACGTGATGCTCATGATGGATTCGGTGACCCGCCTGGCCATGGCGCAACGCGAGATCGGCCTCGCCGCCGGCGAACCACCCACCGCGCGGGGATACACACCTTCGGTCTTCACGGTCCTCCCCCAGCTCCTCGAACGCACCGGGCCCCGAGAGCACGGGACGATCACTGCGATGTACACGGTGCTGGTCGATGGTGACGACATGAACGACCCGATCGCGGACGCCGTCAGGGGCATCCTCGACGGACACATCGTCCTCGACCGAGATCTCGCCGTCCAGGGCCGGTATCCGGCGATCGACCCGCTGGCGTCGCTCAGCCGGCTCGCCGCCAAGCTGTGGACCGAGCCGCAACAGGTGATGGCGACGGTGACGCGAGACGCTCTGGCCGCAGCCGCCGAGGTTGCCGAGCTGGTCGAAGTGGGCGCATACGTTCCCGGTTCGAACCCTCGCGCCGATCGCGGGCTCCGCGCCGCTCCGAAGCTCGTCGAGTTCCTCAAGCAGCCACCTCACGAGGCTGCAGCAATGGACTCGAGCTGGGATCGCCTTGCATCCATCCTCCAGGAGGTTGCCGCATGAAGAAGAACGACCGAGGTCTGAAGCGACTGGTACGTGTGCGGGCGATCTGGGAGCGGCAAGCCAAGACCAACGCGGCGGCGGCCGCCCGCGAGGCCGAGCTGCGAACCGAGGAAGAGCGCGAAGCCGCCGAACTCCACCACGACGCGCTGTCGGAGACCAGATCGCTCGTCACGGCCGAACAGCTCGAGCTCCAGCGGCTCAGGAGCATGGCGACTCATGCACAACTCACCGAAGCCGCTGCCGCCCGCAGCAACGCTCAGGCCCGCTCCGATGCCGCAACCGGAACTTGGCGCCGATCCAGCCAAGAACACGACATGGCCGAAGAGCTCGACCAGCGCAGGAAGCAGGAGGCGGCCTACGAAGCCCGCCGCGTCGCCGAGCGAAGTCTCGACGAACTGGTCGCGACCAGGCGGCGGAGGAGGCGCTCATGAGGGCCGACGGGCTGAGCGCAGTCCTTTCGCGCATCGAGTCGATCCAGGCGGCAGCGCCGTCCCATGCGATCGGCTTTGCCGAGATCCTCGATACCACCACATCTGCCCACCGCCAAGAGTCCTCCGGGCGGGCCCCGACCAGTGCCGCCGCGCCAATGGCAACTGGAGCCGGTGCCCTGCCCGCAGGGGCGATGCGGTGGCAGTCATCGATACATCGCGCCTCCGCAGCAGCGGGCATCGATCCCAACCTCCTGACAGCCGTTGTATGGACCGAGTCCGACTTCGTGCCGGACGCCGTGTCACATGCGGGCGCGATCGGCCTGAGCCAGCTCATGCCCGGCACCGCCGACATGCTCGGCGTGGACCCCAACGACCCCGAGCAGAACCTCCGCGGCGGCGCCCGGTACCTGTCAGACATGATCGACCGCTACGACGGGAGACTCGATCTCGCGCTCGCCGCATACAACGCCGGTCCTACGCGGGTCTCCCGGCTCTGGGACGGCGAAGCCGGAGTCCCGATCAGCGGTCGATACGTACAAACAGTCCTCGATCGTTACGCACAACTCGGAGGAAGACCATGAACCTCGTCCCCATTTCCGGTGGCAATCCGGCGGAGGCCACTTCCAGCAGCCTCGCACCAGAGGGTGACTTCGCCGCGCTCATGACCGGCCTGATGTCGGGAGACACTCAGATCGTCCCCCTCGTCGACATGGCCGTGGATGGCGCCCTTGATTTGGACGGCGGCCAGGAAGCCACCGAGTCGGACAACGCCGTGTCGATCCTCGAATTCGTCGGGAACCCTCCGTCCGGAGTCGCGAATACCGAGACACCCGAAGGGAGCGAGTCGGACCAGTCCGACAGCGAGCTCGGGGCGGACGGGGAGCCGGCCCGCACCGACCACGCGCCAGCCGTCACCAGACCGAACCTCACAATCGTCGACCTCTCGACAACCCTGCCAGCCGCCTCGACGACGATCCAGTCAACCGAGGCACCACCCCTGTCCGGGCTGCCGTTGGCGGCTGAACCGCTTGCCGATGTACCGCCTGTTGACGCGCCGCCGGCCGACTCACCGCCTGTTGACGCGCCGCCGGCCGACTCACCGCCTGCCGCCGTGCCGCCGGCCGATGTACCGCTGGCCGACGTGTATCCGATTGCTGATCGCGTGGCCGTTCCATCGGTGACCGGAGCCGAAACGGAGCCCCGAATCGACGCGCAGGCGAAACCGTCGGCGACCGGCCACACCCTCGGCTTCCAGCCGCTGGCTCCCCCACCCACCCCGACCGAGGCCGTCACAGAGGGTCATGGGCGGTCGGCACCGGGCATCGGCCAAGCCGTTGCTGCCCCTCACCCCATCGACTCGAACCTGATCGAAAGCACGACCCATGACGAGATGGTGAACGACGTGGAGCCACCTGCCGACCCCGAGACCGAGACGGAGACTTCCCCGTCACTCCGCTCCGGCGAATCTGCACGGACGGGAACAACGCCGAGAGGTCCCGCAATGGTCGGCATCGCACGACGCGTGGAGGAGGCCATCGCCGCCCTGGCGACCAAACCCGACCCGAAGGTCGTCACGTTGCAGCTGGACGAGCTCGACGGCATTCGCCTCACGGTGGCGCTGAGGGCAGATGGACTGCACCTCAGCTCGAACGGGGATGCATCACTGACCGCGGAGATCGAACGTGCGCTCGCCAGCAGAGGCTTCGAGATGGCATCCGACCGCCAACGAGAAAACCATCAGGACGACGGCCAGGCCGACGACGGATGGAAGCCGACGACGCCAAATCGACGGCGACGGACAACCCCGAACGGAATCACTCTCTAGGAGGCATCGTGGACCAGATCAACCCGACCGACATCGCACCTATAGCCCCCTCGACGGGGATGTCCGCGTCAGAGTCCCTCGGCAATCTCGGGCCTGACGCGTTCCTCAAGCTCCTGGTTGCTCAACTGAAATACCAGAACCCGATGGAGCCCTCCGACGGCACCCAACTCCTCCAACAGACCGCGCAATTCACACAAGTCGAGACCCTTCAGTCACTGGCAGACAGCCAGGAACAGCTCATGAACGTCACACAGTTCAGCCTCGCAGTCGGGCTGAGTGGAAAACAGGTGTCCGGCTACGACGCCAGTGGCAACGAGGTGACGGGCGAGGTCGACAGCATCCGTTTCGCCTCCACGGGCGCCGAACTCCAGATCGGCCAGACCTGGGTGCCGCTCTCCAATGTGGTGGAGGTGGCGCCCGAAAGCTGAATCCCACCCTGTGGCTGCCGACAGGGTGGTCCACGACGCATGAAGCCTTCCGGCTCACGGATCGAGCTGGACCCGCCCCACGGATTGGGTCCCCCATACAGGAGGACCGCACAACATGATGCGCTCAATGTTCGCAGGCATCTCAGGCCTGCGCTCACACCAGACGATGATGGACGTCGTCGGAAACAACATCTCGAACGTCAACACGGCAGGCTTCAAATCCTCCGTCGTGACCTTCCAGGAAGCACTCAGTCAGACGATCCAAGGCCCCACCGCCGCGGGAGCGAACACCGGTGGCGCCAACCCCATCCAGATCGGGCTCGGCGTGAAGGTCGGGTCGATCGATGCAGTGTTCACCCAGGGAGCAACGCAGGTGACCGGCCGCTCCACGGATGTCGCAATCCAGGGTGACGGTTTCTTCGTGCTGGACACGGCCGGCAGCCGCGAGTACACGAGAGCCGGAAACTTCAGCTTCGACTCGGATGGAAACCTCGTCGGCAACAACGGCACCCGCGTGATGGGCTGGCTCGCCGACTCGACGGGCGTGATCGACATGTCCGCCTCCATCCAGAATCTCCAGATTCCGCTCAGCCAAGTCATCGACCCGGTGATCACGACGACCGTGGAGGTCGGGGGGAACCTGCCTGCAGACACTCCTGTCGGTGAGGCGGCCACCACCAGCATCCCGGTCTTCGACTCACTCGGGAATCCACACGAGCTGCTGTTGAGGTTCACGAACAACGCACCGAACGACTGGACCCTGACCGGTGAGATCGACGGGAACGCCATCACCGTCTCGGCGGGCAACGTGACATTCGGGCCGGATGGTGCACTCACCAGTGCCAGCCCGGTCACCATAAGCGGATTCACTCCGGCCGGCGCGGATCCGATGAGCTTCGACATCCAGTTCCAGGGCGACACACCGATCGTTCAATACGGCGGAACCGACTCGATGGAGGCCTTCCAACAGGATGGAAACGCCATCGGGTTCCTTCGCGATGTCGTCATCGGCAACGACGGCACGATCACCGGACAGTTCTCGAACGGCTACACGAAGCCGCTCGGAGTCGTCGCGATGGCGACGTTCGCCAACCCGACGGGTCTGATGAAAGCCGGTGACTCGAGGTTCGAGGCATCGACCAACTCGGGGGAGCCGCTCATCGGCCAGGCCGGAACCGGCAACCGTGGAGCGATGTCCGCCGGAACACTGGAGATGTCCAACGTGGATCTCGCACAGGAGTTCACGAACATGATCATCGCCCAGCGTGGTTTCCAGGCCAACAGCCGAATCATCACCGCCTCCGACGAGATCCTCGCAGATCTCGTCAACATGAAGCGATAACGCAGCGCCAGGGGGTCGACGGGTGAACACCCGTCGACCCCCTCTTGCGCGCATGGGCGTGCACTTCGTCAGAGCTCGATGCAGCTCCTCGCCTAGAGGCTCGTCGCTGCGCCTGATGCGCCGAGCTCGCAGAGCTCGCCGGAGCGCCAGATGTGCTCCGCACGCTCCACCGCACCCGTCGAGCCCCTCTTGAACGTTGAGCGCTGTCAGGGTGAGGCGGCCGGAGGCCATCTGGCGGGCAAGCCATCAAGCGTCTCGGCGAGGCCGCCTGCGGCCGCAGGCGGGTATCGAGCTCGCCGGTCGCGAGATCGTTGCCCAACACTTATCTCGCTGACGCGGGTGTCGACAGGGGTGGGGAGCAAGGAAGCTCACAGAACGCACACGGAGGTGGCGCCATGCGGCGCACGCTGCACGACAACCAGGGATGGGCATCATGCTGACCATCGTCGGCATCGCGCTCTCGATCCTCGCCATCGTTGCTGCAACGCTCATCGATGGAAACAGCTTCGGCGCTCTCGTGGGGCCTTCCTCGTTGGTCCTCGTCGGGTTCGGTTCGCTCGGCGCGACCATGGCCGGCTACGACCTGCCCGACCTCAAGCGCCTCCCCAAGGCGGCGATCGCCTCCTTCACCCAGAAGATCCAGGACTCGAGCGACACCGTGAGCACCCTCATGGGATTCGCCGAGACCGCCCGCAAGGAAGGTGTGCTCGCTCTCGAATCGAGCCTCAAGGACGTCGAGGACCCCTTCCTCCAGTCGGGGCTTCAGTTGGTGGTCGACGGCATGGACACCGACACGATCCGCGCGATCCTCGACACCGAGCTCGACGCTCTCGACGCCCGGCACCAGACGATGATCGCCATGTTCAAGGCGCTCGGCGCCTACGCCCCGACGATGGGCATGGTCGGAACCGTCATCGGTTTGATCAACATGCTGCAGAACCTCTCGGACCCCTCACAGCTCGGCCTGGGCATGTCTGTCGCCCTCCTCACGACCCTCTACGGCGTCATCTTCGCCAACCTCTTCTACAACCCGATCGGCAGCAAGCTCGAACGACTGCACACCGCCGAACTCGAAAGCCGTGAACTGGTCGTCGAGGGCATCCTCGCCATCCAGGGCGGATCGAGTCCCCGGCTGCTCGTCGAACGGCTCGAGGCCCGGCTGGAGCCTGCCTCCCGCATCGGCCACCAGGCCAGGGCGAGTGGCAACAAGGAGGCCGCCTGATGGCCAAGCGCAGAGGGGGCGGAGGCGGCTCAGGGGACGCCGGCGGCTCCTGGCTCACGACCTACGGCGACACCGTGACACTGCTGTTGGCATTCTTCGTGATGCTCTACGCCATCAGCCAGGTCGACGCCGTGAAGTTCCAGCTACTCGTATCCGGCCTCGAGGATCCGTTCGACAACAAGGCGGCCGTCGAGGGCCTCCTCGAGACTGGGAATGGGATCGTCGGCCCTACTCAGCGCCAGAAGCCACAGCCGACCGGCGTCCAGGGGATCGAGATCGCACCATCGAACGTCGAGTTCGGCCAGCCAGAAGCGGTGACCGAGCAGGGAGCAACTCGCACGCTCACCACCGAATCGGAACTGATCGAGGTGAGAGACCAGCTCGAGGAAGCCTTCGAGCTCCTGGGCATCTCCACGAGGCTCGGTGCCGAAATCGACACCCGCGGGCTCGTCATCTCGATCGCCACCGACGACGTCCTATTCGAATCGGGCTCACCGGAACTGCAGTCGGAGGCAGCTGAGCTGGTAGGAGCGATCGCTCCGGTGCTTCGCGACTTCGACAACGAGATCCGCATCGAAGGCCACACCGACACGGTCCCGCTCGATGACAACGGCTACACCAACTGGAACCTCTCCAGCGACAGGGCGCTCGCCGTCCTCGGACTGCTCGCCGCCGATCCGCAGATCGATCCCCATCGATTGTCCGCAACGGGATACGGCGAGTACCAGCCGATCGCATCGAATTCCATCGACGCAGGCAAACAGAAGAATCGAAGGGTCGAGCTGGTAATCGCTGCAGCCACCCCGCCAGACATCCAGGAGACCGACAATGAGTGATGAACAGTCCGAACAGACAGAAGAGACCCCCGAGAAGACTGGCGGGAAGAAGAAGCTCGTCATGATCGTGGTGCCCGTCATCGTGGTCCTCGCCGGGCTAGCAGGGTTCTTCCTCCGAGGCGGCGAGACCGCCGAGGCCGCAGTGCCGACCACCATCCCGGTGATCGAGGGTGATGTGATCGAGGTCGACACCATGACCGTCAACCTCATCGGCGAGGAAGGCCGGTACGCAAGGATCGGTTTCGCCGTCGTTCTGGACTCGACTGCCGACAGCGGCGCCGTCGGAAAGAAGATGCCGCTCATGCGGGACGCCACCCTCACGGTGATGACCGAATTCGACTCGGCCGAGCTCCAGACCGCCGAGGGCATGGAACGGCTCCGTCACGAGCTCTCCGACGCCGTCGTGACGATATTCCCCGACGGCGAGGTCATAAGGGCGGTTCTCACCGAACTGATCGTTCAATAGGCTCGCCTGGCGGCTCGCCCGTTCCGGGTTCTCGGTTCTGAGTGGTGGGTGACCCGATACTCACAACTCAGGACCCATGACTCAACACGCCGGGGCGAGGCGCAGCCGAGCCAGGAATCGCTTAACCGCCCCGCACGGCGGCCGACCGGGGTGGGGTGACAGAACGGAACGGACAGCCTGTGGTGTCTCCCGTCATGCTCCCCGATCTCGGATCGGGAGCACCGTCGAGGGAGCCGAGATCGCTGCGGTCGCTTGCGTCCGTTCCCATGACCGTCAGTGTGGTTCTCGGCAATGCGTCGATGACGATCTCGGAGTTCGAGGGACTCGCGCCTGGCGACCTGGTCCGGCTGGATCGGGCTCCTGACGCCACGGTCGACCTCTTCATCAATGGTGTCCACGCCGCCGAGGGCGACGTCATCGTCATCGATGAGCAGGTGGCCGCCAGGATCGGCCACCTCCACCTGGAGCTGGACGATGAATGAGTCGCTGACGCAGTTGATCCCCGCGCTGGCCATCTTCGTCGGCGGGCCGCTGCTCATCTGGTGGCTCAAGCGGCGACGACCATCGGTCGGCGGCGGTCTCCGGGTGAGCGCGCGCACCGCCCTCACTCGCAACTCGGTGATTGCCGTCGTCGAACTGGACGACCGGCGCCTGCTCGTTGGAGCAACCGACCACGGAGTCACGCTGCTCTCGGAGCTGGCGGACCTTCCGGGTCCGGAGACGCAATCCGAACTGGCATTGGCACAAGCCGCCGGACACGACGTCCGGCTCAAGGAAGATCAACCGGTTCCCACCGAACCGAACGGGCCAAGGACGAGCCCACTCGAACAGCTTCGGGTCATGACGACCCGACGAGTGACTCGCCCGAGGCCCCCACGTGTTCACCACTGATCGCAAGCTCCTTTTCCTCACCGGGCTGATTGCGATCCTGCTGGTGGCCTTCGCTGCTCCAGCAATGGGCCAGACCAGCGACGACCCGGTTGTCGAAGAGCAGCCTGCAATCGAGGTGCCCGAGGTCGCAGAGGTCGAGGACGTCCCAGCGGTGTCGGTGACCATCGACGGCGCAGAAGGTGGACTCAGCTCGACGGTCACGCTGATCCTGCTCCTCACGCTCGGCTCGCTCCTCCCTGGCCTGCTGCTCCTGGCCACCAGCTTCACGCGATTCATCGTCGTGCTGGGGCTCACTCGAAACGCCATCGGCATTCAGACCGCCCCGCCGACCCCGGTGCTCATCGGTATCGCCCTCTTCCTCACGTTGTTCGTCATGAAGCCCGTCCTCACCCAGGTCTACGACGAGGCGCTCCAGCCTCTCATGGACCAGGAGATCGAGCTGACCGAGGCCTACGACAAGGCCTACGGGCCGCTCCGTGAGTTCATGCTGACTCAGACGCGGGACGACGATCTCCGGTTGTTTCTCGACCTCTCGAACGAGGTACAGCCCGAGAGCCCCGACGAGATCGGCGCATCCGTCCTGGTCCCGGCCTACGTGGTGAGCGAGCTGCGCACGGCATTCGTGATCGGGTTCGTCGTGTTCGTTCCATTCCTTGCGATCGACCTCATCGTCTCGACCGTCCTCATGGCGCTCGGCATGGTGATGCTGCCGCCCACCTTCATCTCGCTGCCGCTCAAGCTGCTGCTGTTCGTCCTCGTCGACGGATGGGTTCTGCTGATCGGCTCACTCGTCTCTTCGGTGAACGGATAGGAGGCATCCATGACTGACATCCAGGTCATCGAGATCCTCTTCGACGCATTCAGCGTCGTCACCACCGTCGCCGGCCCGCTGCTCGCCGCCGCCCTCTTCATCGGGGTGGGAGTCTCGGTGGTGCAGACGGTGACACAGGTCCAGGAGATGACGCTCTCCTTCGTCCCCAAGCTCGCCGCAACCGGAGCGATCCTCGTGTTCGGTGGCAACTGGATGATCCGCGAGCTGGTCTCGTGGGTCACGGCCCTCTGGACGCAGATCGGCGGGATGTGACCACCAACCTGGTCCTGAATCAGGCCGACCTGCTCGGGCTGGTGCTTTCGATGAGCCGCGTCGGCGCCTTCGCTGCGGCGTCACCACTGGTGCGGGTGCTCCCGGTGCCAGGACGAGTCGCCTTCACCCTCGCAGTGGGTCTCGCCCTCTCCGAGCCGGCACTGTCGGAAGGGGCGATGTCCGACTTCGTGGCAGCGACGGCGGTGAACGTGGGTGTGGGCGTGGTCCTGGGCTTCCTCACCGGACTGTTCATCTACGCCTTCACGGTGGCGGGAGCCGTCATCGACCTCTCGTCGGGTCTGAACGCCGCCCAGGTGTTCGACCCGGTCACCGGCCTGCAGAACTCTGTCTTCGGTCGCGGCTTCAACCTCATGGCGATTGTGCTCTGGTTCGTCGTCGGAGGTGACCGCCTGATGGTCGAGGGTCTTGCGGCAACCGTCGCCACGATCCCCCTGGATGGGACCATCACGGTGTCCGCAGGCGTCGCCGACTTCGCCGTCGCGCTCGTCGCCACGATGCTCCGCAGCGCCATCGAGCTCGCCATCCCTGCGCTCGCCGCACTCTTCATAACCGAAGTGGCCTTCGGAGTGGCAGCACGATTCGCCCCGCAGGCGAACGTCTTCTCGATCGGCCTCCCGGCCAGGATCATCGCCTCGCTGGCGACCATCTCGCTGGTCGTCGCAGCCTTCCCATCGGTGATCTCGACCAACCTGGACACCACCCGAGAAACGATCGTCACCACCATCCGCGCCCTCGGCGGGTAGCTCGGGCTGGCGCCCTCCCAGCCATGGGCTCGCTCGCCGCCGCTCGCATCGCGCAGAGGGTCGGCATTCGGCCCAACGCTCAGCGCCATGGAGTTTCCCTGGGCGTAGAGTTGGCGGGCGGAACCGACCGCGTTCCTCGGAAAGGAATGACCGTGTCCGTCTGGTTTGAAGGAAGCGGAGAGATCGACTGCACGATCCAGCAGGTCGAGCAGGCGCTATCGGATCCAGGTCAGTTGTTTTTCGAGGTCGTCAAGCTGATGCCGGGCCTGACAGACGTCGAATTGGTGGATCAACGGGACGATTCGGTCACGATCAACACCAACGAGGGTGTGATGACGCGCACCGGGATCGCACTCGATCGGGATTCTGGGGCCCTGGTTCTCGAGTACGACGAGAAGTATGAGGCCGGCTCGAGAGTCACGGCAACGACGCACTTCCGGGAGGAGTTCGTGGACAACGACAACGGCGTCCAGCACAGGCTCGTCATGTCCGATCTAGAGGCGCCAGGGGTCCTTGGCTTCCTCTACGGCCGATTCGGCAGTTCAAGGATCGGGAATGCCTTCCTGAGCGCTACCAAAACGCACCTCGAGCGCTCGTAAGCGGCCACCGGAGGTCGGCCTGGCGGCCGCCGCCCGATGCTCGCTCGCTGACGCTCGCATTGCGCGTGATGACTGCGCTCGGCCCCTGGGGCCTCGCACCGACGCAGGATGTGCTCCGCACGCCCGAGGTTCGTGCGTGACACGGTGGTCGCGGAGTCAGAAGCAGTGTTGCCCTTTTCGGAGCCCTGGCGCGCGTTGAGAGGGGCGGCCGGAGGCCGTCTTGCGTTCGGGAGGCCGCCAGGCCGATACGAACATCCTGCGTCGGGGAGGCCGCCAGGCCGATACGACATCGAGCCACCGCAGCGCTTAAGGCAGACGTTCGAACGCCGACAGGACTCGAGTCACGGAAGAGATGACGAGCCAACGGAGTGGCGCAACACAGACGTTGTGCCAATGAGCGACAAGTCGCAGAAGACAGAGAAGGCGACCCCGAAACGGAAGCGGGACGCCAAGCGGAAGGGTCAGGTCACCAAGTCGACCGAGATCCCCGTCGCCGCGTCACTCCTTGCCGCGCTGATCGCCCTCCGTGCGTTTGCCCCGTCCGCCGCCCGCTCCGTCGTCGATACCGCTCAGAGCCTCATCTCACAGTCGGGCAGCGGCCTCGAAATGACCACCGTGGGCTCGATGGCCGGACAGATGTTCGTGGCCGGAGTTGCGCCATTCGTCGCCGTCGGTCTCGGTCTCGGTCTCGTCGCCGGCGTCGGACAGGTGGGATTCATGCTCGCGCCCGAGGCCGCCAAGCCCAAGCTCTCACACATCAGCCCGAAGAAGGGCCTCCAGCGCTTCAAGCCCTCCGTTGCGGGCTGGGACCTCTTCCGCACGATTCTCAAGCTCGCGTTGCTCGCCCTGTTCATCTACGACCCGATCGCCAACGGCGTGCAGGTCCTGGTTGGGACGTCCAACCTCGACAGCGCACTCAACGAGACGAGCGGAATGGTCTGGAACGTCGTCGTCCGATCTGCGCTCCTCGCTGTCCTGATCGGCGGCACCGACTACGCCTTCAACCGCTGGCGCACCAATCGCGACATGAAGATGTCGAAGGAAGAGGTCAAGCGCGAGTCGAAGGACGCCCAGGGTGACCCGCTGGTCAAGGCGCAGCGACGCAGGCGAGCGATGGACATGAGCCGCAACCGGCTGATCAACGTGACGACCGCAGACGTCGTCGTGACGAACCCGACGCACTTCGCGGTCGCCATCGCCTACTCCGCCGCCGACCCTGCCCCCAGAGTCGTGGCGAAGGGCACCGACTTCCAGGCGAAGCGCATCCGCAAGATGGCTGCTCGCCATGGTGTCCCGATCATCGAACAGCGCCCACTCGCCCGCGCCCTGTACCGCAAGGTCAAGGTCGGAAGGATGATCCCCTCTGTCCTCTTCGAGGCCGCAGCCGTGGTGCTCGCCGAGGCCTATCGCCGACGCGGACGCCGAGCCGCTTGATCCGGAGCCGATGACTTGACGACACGCACCCTGACCACACGACGAACCATGGCGGCCACGATCGGACCGCTCGCCCTCGTGGGCGTGGTGATGCTCATGGTGGTGCCGATGCCTGCCGTGATGCTGGACGTCCTCCTCGCTGCAAACATCGCGCTGGCGATTCTGGCGTTGCTCGGCGCGATGGTGGTGACCGACACGATGGAACTGTCTGTCTTTCCGTCGTTCCTCCTGGTCGCCACGCTGGCCCGGCTGGCGCTCAATGTCTCGTCGACGCGCTTGATCCTGACCAACGGCTACGCCGGCAAAGTCATCGACACCTTCGGCGGCTTCGTGATCGGCGGGTCGGTCGTGGTCGGACTCGTGGTGTTCCTGATCCTCGTCGTGATCCAGTTCGTCGTGATCACCAACGGCGCCGGCCGGGTCGCCGAGGTCGCCGCTCGGTTCACGCTCGACGCCATGCCCGGCAAGCAGATGGCGATCGACGCAGATCTCGGCGCCGGTCTCATCAACGAGCAAGAAGCCAAGGCCATGCGTCAGAAGATCTCCAAAGAGGCCGACTTCTACGGGGCGATGGACGGCGCCTCCAAGTTCGTCAAGGGTGATGCGATTGCAGGCATCATCATCACGACCATCAACCTGATCGGCGGCTTGGCCATCGGGCTGGGTTCCGCCGGACTCACGTTCAACGACGCCATCGACACCTACAGCCGCCTGTCGGTCGGTGACGGTCTCGTCTCCCAGATCCCTGCATTGCTCATCTCGATCGCAACGGGCCTCCTCGTCACCAGAGTGGGCGCCGAGGGGTCGATGGGCAACGAACTGGGAAGACAGATCTTTGGGAACCCACTGGCCCTGCGGATCGGCGCCGGAGTGGTTGCTGCACTCGGTCTGCTCCCCGGCCTCCCCAAGCTGCCGTTCTTCGGTATCGCCGGAGTGCTCGCGCTCGCTTCGACTCGCATTCCTCTCGGAGACGTCGACGAGGACATCGAGGTCGACATCCAGGCCGAGGTGCAGATCAGCCCGGACGACCCCGAAGCGCTGATCGAGCAGATGCGAATCGAGCCGTTGGAGCTGCATCTCAGCCACGACATCCTCGACCTCGTCGATCCCGATCGCGGTGGTGACCTCCTCGATCGGGTCAAGTCCCTGCGGAGGCAGATGGCAGATGAGCTCGGCGTGGTCATCCCGCTGCTCAGGGCGCGGGACGACGCCAGTCTGCCCGCCTCGACCTATCGGGTGATGCTCCGGGGTACTGAGGTCGGGCGCGGGATCGCACCCAGGGACCGGCTCCTCGCCCTCCCCATCGGCGAGGGAGCCGAGCTCGAGGCCATGGACGGAACCAGCACCGTCGAGCCGGTGTTCGGGCTGCAGGCCTACTGGGTCCCCGACGGTGCCCGAGCGGCTGCGACCGCCGCGGGCGCCACCGTCGTGGACCGCTCATCGGCAATCGTCACCCATCTCGCCGAGGTGGTCAGGTCGTCGGCGTCTCAGCTCTTGACCCGCCAGGATGTTCAGCTTCTCGTCGAGGGCCTCCGCTACGACGAACCGATCCTGGCGAACGAGGTCGGATCGGATCAGCTCCCGCTACCGCTGCTGCACGCCATCCTGAGAGCCCTGTTGGACGATGGGGTCTCCATCCGCGACATCGGGCGCGTCGTCGAAGCCGTGACCTCCAAGGCATCGGAGACGAAGAGCCTGGATCAGCTCGTCACAGCGGCCCGAATCTCGCTGGGTGCCGCCATCGTGGGCAAGCTGGCTCCGGACGGCCAGATGGCGGTGGTGACGCTGGATCCGGGGCTCGAAGCGGCATACCACGAGTCGCTCCGCCAGATCGACGGCGTAACTCATCTGGTCTTGGATCCGATGAAGCTCGAGAAGCTCCGTCAGGACGCCGCGGCGGCTCTGACGGCAGCGGCGGGCAATCCCATCGCCATCGTCTGTAGTCAGGCCCTGCGGAAACCGCTGGATCGAACTCTGCGCTCGATGGGCGTCGACGTTGCCGTCATCGCCTTCCCGGAGCTTCCGCCACACATCAGCCTCACACCGATCGGTGTGATCGAACACGGGGAGACGACACATGTCTGAGACACGGGACACCATCCTGATCGAAGCCGACACAATCGAGTCGGCGCTTGAAGCGCTCACCGAAGGGTATGGCTCGAGCGCGACGATCGTGAGCGCCGAGCGAGTTCGGCGCGGCGGCGTGGCAGGCTTCTTCGCCAAGGAGGTCGTCGAGCTGGTCGCTGTTCCGCCACCCTCGAGGCGACTCGGCCAGGCGGAAGGAGAGGTCATCGACGACAGAACTGGAGAAGCGCCACCCGCCGGTGTCGATTCGGCCTTTGCGCAGCTGCTCGGCGCAGCCGAGCAGGCAGAGTCTGCAGGCGTGCGCCCGTCGACGAACGTCGCGCTGCTGGATCACCGCGAGCCGGGCAACCCGGCACCCGCAGACCTTCACTCCGCACCGGCTTCCAACCAGACCCCGGCAGAGGGCATCCGTTGGGACGTTCCGAGGCTCATCGAAATCGGGCTGCCGGGCTCGCTCATCGAAGGCCTCATGCCGCTCGACCCGGCAGACGATCTCGCCCACGTCGAGCGTCTCGCGCGGTCGATCGCACCGTTGACGGGAGACCTCCCGGCCGAGCCGCATTGCCTGATCGGTACCCGCTCTGGACGCCACTCGGCATACACCGAGATCAGTGACCGGAGCCGGCCGGTGCATCTCGTGCTCGCCTATGGTGACGAGCTCGACGTGACCAAACCGCCTCCTGCGATCGTCTCGTGGGCTGACGATGAAGCGGCCCCCACTGCCGTTGCGGTGGCCTGGCAGACCGGCGCCATTCTCGGCTGGTCCATGTGCTGGGACGGATCGCTCAGGAGAGTGACCCCTGTCGACGCCGCACTGGCCATCAGATCGCTGCTGGAGACCCGATGAGTGCCCAGCAGACCTTCAAGCGCGTCGTGGCCAGTATTGGGCTGCTCTTGGTGATCCCGATCGCCGTTCAGCTCATCTCCGCCACCATCACCCCGCTCGACGCAGGCATCAGGGCCTTGGTCCTCTTCGCCGGTGTCATCGTCGCCCGCCGCCTCGCCAGCTTCGCCCCCCGCCCCGTGATGGTGGTCGCCGCCGACCCCGATGCGGACTGAGCGCTCTGCGCCGTGCGCTGTCCGCATTCGCGCCATTCGCTTGCCCAATTCGGCTCGGCTCGTGAGGGCGGGTAGCCGCGCACACCGCAGGCGCTGAAGGGTTCTGTCTGGTTGCCGCAGAGGGTCGCAGCTCATGCCTCTGCACTTGGGACGGCGAAAGCACACCTCGCCGCCTGCGGGGGATGCAGAACCATGGGGTCCACATGTCCCAAGAATGTGGCTCGTTCAGCCCTCGGCGGCGGACCGCAAAGGCGTAGTGTCGGAAGCGAAGCGCGAGACGAGGTGTCCGCGAGACGAGGTGTCATGGCGATCGCCATCAGGACCGAGGGGCTCTCCAAGATGTACGGGAAACGCCAGGGGCTGGCGGGACTCGACATGTCGGTCGATACCGGCGAGA
>JAHEIN010000191.1 GCA_024639335.1 bacterium
TTTCCGGAGGCGCCGGAGGGATTCGAGGCCGCCCTGGAGCAGACCGACGGCGACGAATACGTGATCCGAGGCGGCCAGTTCGATGGGGCGCAGATGTCGTTCGCCACCGACGAAAGCGGCAGGCCGTTCGGCATGATCACCGGGATTCGTATGCTGACACCGCTCGATCGGCCCAGTTCACCACCACCGGGTTCTGGACTGGCCGCCCCTCCGCTCGAGATCACCGAGGACGTCGAGCGCCAGTATCGAGCGCTGCTGGGACAAATCGAGGAGCGATCCGATGGCCGCAACATCGACGACGACCTTCCGACCTCGCCGACTCCCTTCGTCCAGTGGCTGATGGCTCAGGACGTAGTCGTCTTCCACGGATCGAACCGGCGAGACATCGCCGAGTTCCGGCCGGTGCGTGCCTCGATGGAGCTCGGCGACACCGGCGGCAGGGGCAATCTCGGCGCGGTGTACGGGACCCATGACGGGCTGTGGTCCATGTTCTTCGCTGTCATCGATCGCCAGCGCCTCCGAGGCAGCATCCGCAACGGCGTGACCCGGTACCGATCGACCGACCGGACGCTCGACCTGTATCACTTCTCGATTCACCACGAGCTGCTGGCGGAGCCGCCGCTGACGGCCGGGACGCTCTACCTCCTCCCGAGAGAGGCCTTCAAGCGTCTGCCGTTCTTCCCCGGCGGGCCGCTGTCCAACGAGTGGGCGTGCACCGAGCCGATCCGGCCGCTCGCCCAGATGACGATCACGCCGGACGACTTCCCGTTCGCGATCGGTGGCCACGACGACGGCGCCTTGCTCCGGTTCGGTGAGCTCGCCGACGAGATCTATGGCCGGGTGGTTTCAGCTGGGCGGATCGAATCCGGATTCGAGATCGTGACGACGGCAGACCCGTCCATGGTCGACCAGTTCATCACACTCAGCGCGGAGTTCTATCCGGATGTGTCCCGGACGGCCACTCCTTCCAGCGACGGGGTTCTTATCTCGATGACCGGTCCCCCAGCCTTCCTGGATTCGATGGGCAAGAAGCTGGCGCCGCATCTTCCCGACGCTTCGTGATCAGGCCGGGTCGACGACGTCCACGGTCGGTTCCATGTGGATGTCGGCGCTCACGGACCGGCTGACCAGACAGGCCTTCTCTGCCTTCTCGAGCAGCCGAATCGCCCGATCGACCTTGTCGGCGTCGGTGATCGTCACCCTCGGCCGGAGCAAGACGGACTCGATCCGATACAGGCCGGATTCGTCGCGGATCAGGTGGCCCGATGAGTCGTCGCTATACGCGACGACGTCGAGCTTCGAGAGCTCGGCAATCGTCCGAAACGTGGTCATGAGACAGCTCGACACCGCTGCGACGAACAGGTGCTCGGGGCTCCACACCGCTTCGGGGCCACCGAACTCGGGTGGCGATGCCACGTGGAGAGCCGGGAGACCGTCTTCGTCTGCGGTCATGATGCCGGTCTTTGACCCGGTGCCCTCGAGGTGCAGGACGTAGTCGTGTGATTCGATCATGGTCCGATCATCGCCTGTTCTGCCGCACGCCGTCTCCGGCCAAAGGCCCCCTTCGGAGACGACGTACGTCACGGCGTGCTGGGCGTCGATGACCTTCAGCACTTGAGCGTCCATCCCGGTGAGCGCGATATTCGAGTGGACATAGGACGAAACGGGATGCGGTGCTCAATATCGATCGTCTGGAGAAGTCATTTGGGGTCGTGACGGCGCTCGATCGCTGCAGCCTCGAAGTCAAGAGCGGCCAGATGCTCGGTCTGCTGGGCCCCAACGGGGCAGGCAAGACGACGCTCATGCGCGGGGTGTTCGGCCTGATCCGGCCGGACGCCGGCGAGATCACTTGGCACGGAACGCCGATAGACGCCGCCACCCGTCGGCGATTCGGCTACATGCCCGAAGAACGAGGTCTGTATCCGAAGCTCGAGGTTCGGTGGCAGCTCATCTACCTCGGCCGGCTGCACGGGATGAGTGATCACGATGCCGGCGACGCAGCGGATCGCTGGCTGGCCGAGTTCCTGCTCTCCGACCGGGCGACCTCGAGAGTGAATGAGCTCTCCCATGGAAACCAACAGCGCGTGCAGTTGATCGCAGCGCTGATCCACGAACCCGAATTGGTGATCCTCGACGAGCCGTTCGCCGGACTGGACCCGATTGCGAGCGAATTCATGGCGGGCGTCCTGGCCGACCTGGCGTCTCGGGGCACGGCGATCCTGTTCTCCAGCCACCAACTCGACGTGGTAGAAGACCTCTGTCGCGAGGTTGTGATCATGCACCGAGGGCGAGTCGTACTCGAGGGAGCGATCGACGAACTGCGAGCGGCATCACCCGTCAGGTACGTCGAAGCGACCGGAGAGAACACATCGTGGGTGGCCGGCCTCCCCGGCTCGGAGGTCGTGCACCGCGGAAGCGGACGAGCACGGGTGCGCCTCGGCCACGGCGCCGGCCTCGAAGCCGTCGCCGGCGTCCTTTCCGGAGCCGGGATCACACGGTTCGTCTACGAGCCTCCCCCACTGTCCGAGGTGTTCAGAGACGTGGCGACGTCATGATCGGCCTCGAACTGCTCAGGCTGGCCGCCTGGCGCGAGGTGTACTCACGGCGCAAGGCGTTCCTCATCACGACAGCCATCGCCGTGGTGCTCGTGGTCGGGGGTCTGGTTGCGGCGTCGACCACCGGAGCCGACGACGGACCGCCCACGATCGCAGTCGGGGTCGTGGACAGGAGCGCGCTCGAAGATCTGGAGCGGGAGATCTCCGAGCGCGTCGAGTCCGAGGTCGTGGTGAGCGTCGGGAGGTTCGAACGCCCCGAAGGCATGGAGCTCCTGCGCTCCGGATCGCTGCACGCGCTGATCGTCGACGCTCATCGCGTCTACTGGGAACCGTCGACGTCTCGGTGGATCGTCGACACGGTGGTGTCGGCCATGAGCAGCGTGAATCTCACGAACGCCGCAACCGAGCTCGGACTCGGCGAAGCCGACCTGGCCGCGCTCCAAGCACCGATCACCGGAGAGACCATCGACTACGACCCTGAGGACGAGGGCGTGATGTTGATCTCGGTGATCACAGTCATCGTCATGTTCATCGCCATCCTCGCCTACGGCCAGTGGATCGCGTACGGAGTCGTCGAGGAGAAGGCCAACCGGGTGGCCGAGCTGATCCTGGGAGCGATCTCTCCCGGTCAACTGCTGACGGCGAAGATGATCGCGCTCGGTGGCCTTGGGCTTGCGCAACTCACCGTCGTCGCCGGGGCCGGTTTGGGCACAGCATCCCTCCTCGAGCGAATCGAGGTACCTGATGTGGCCGCCTCCGCATGGGGCTGGTCGGTGTTCTGGTTCATCCTCGGATTCGCCTTCTATGGCAGCGTGTATGCAGCCGCCGGTTCGCTGGCTGCCGACTCACAGGAGGCCGGCAGCGTCATCACGCCGCTCAACTTGCTCCCTGGATTGGGCTACGTGGTCGGTGTGATCGCCTTCTCGTCGGGCGCCGAAGCCGTGTCGCGCGTCATGTCACTGATCCCGTTCTGGACCCCGATGTTGATGCCGGGACGGATCGCCGCGGGCTCGGTCGAAGCCTGGGAGTTGATCCTCGCCACGGCGCTGATGGTGGCTGCGACGGTGCTCGTAGTGCGCGTCGCCGCGAGGATCTACTTGGGCGGAATCACCCAAGCCACCCGCCGCGTCGGGTGGAGACAGGCACTCCGGGGTGGGAGCGACCTGGTCTCGAGCTGATCCGAGCTCAGAGACTGATCACCTGGTCGGGCATGTTGGTTGACAGCGGGGTGCGCCCTTGGCCAGGTTGCGCTCGGGGGCGCAGTTGTCGTCGTGCCAGCGGTACGGTATCGGACTACGGCGCAATGGCGGCGAGACCGGTGACCAGGACGACGGTCAGTCCCAGCACGACCTGCTGAGCGCCTATGACTGCCACCCTGGGAACCTCCAGCCTCACAGCCGCCACGTGGAATATGGCGAGGCCGCCGATCGACCAAACACCCGCCGCCGGAGCTTCGGCGATCGTCGCACCTGCGATTGCGACGAGCACGGCGAGCGCCTGCGCAGTGTCGGAGGAAGTCGTGCCAGCGCCCTGGCGCTTGAACCGCCTGAGTTGGAGTCTCACGAAGGGGATGGCGGCCACCGCCCGGGCGGCAACGATGGCCCAGAGCCCGTAGGCCAGTGACTTCGAGCCGCCATCGGCGAGGACGATGACTGCAACGACTGCCCCGATGCCGATCGTGCCGAGCAGCTCCGGTGCGAGCCGTCGACTCCGTGACCTGACGTCATAGGCGAATTCCACGGCGAAGAGCGGGAGCGCGATCAGCACGGGCTGCCAGAGCGCTCCGTCCCCGTTCACGGCGGCGATCGCCACGAGGAGAGCCAGGAGGACTGCCAGACCTGCTGCAGCTCGCGCTGCCATCGCCGTTCGCCTCAGTCGACGTCGGCGCCGCACGTCGACGAGCACCAGCTTGAGCGGCGTCCTCAGAACGAATGCCACCACCGCCGCTCCTGTGAGAGCCGCCCCGGCGACGCTCGGGGCAACGATCAGCCCGAGCACCGCGGGTTCCATCGTGAGGCTCCACCCCCCGTGCTCGGACGGAATCATCACCTGGCGGTACGAGACGTCCGAAGCCGATGACACGGTTCGAGGATATGCGCCAGGAATCCGCCATCCGGTCCGTCGCCGTACGGACGGTATGCCATGATTGCGGCCAAGTCGCCGAGGAGTGCAATGTCCGAACAGAA
>JAHEIN010000192.1 GCA_024639335.1 bacterium
TCGGTCGGCCCGCGAGGGAGGGGTCGAGGATCTGCTCTACCGAGGCGTAGAACGCATCGAGGTCACAGTGCAGGATCGGCGTTCCCGACATGCCTCAACACTAGACGAACGTGTGTTCGAGAGGTGTGCCGATGGCTAGTCATGGTGTGGCTTCTCGGAATGATCCGACCCATCCAGTGGCCGTTTCCGGCGCTTCCAGCCATTCGTTCCGTGCAACCAGAAAGTGACTAGTCAAGCTGAGAGCTCATGAATGACCCCCAAGTTTCGGATGGCCAGACGCCGAAGAGAGAGGAGTAGGGGGCTACAGGCCATACGAAAGGCACACACGTGTTCGCACACCTAAGCCAGGGACGGCAGGGATCACGCATGGTTGCGTGGCTGTCCGTACTCGGTCTCATCATCGCAATGTTTGCCGTAGCGGTGACTCCTGCTGCGGCTTCGACCGATGGCGATGTCGCTGTCGTCGTTCGGGAGATCGCACCAGACACCGACACGGCAGAGAACCTCGTCGAGGCCCTCGGGGGCGTCGTGGGAGCTCAGCTCCCGATCATCGGTGGATTCTCAGCCAGCGTGCCCGCCGACGTGGTGGACGCGTTGAACGCCGATGCTTCGGTGTACTCGGTGACCCTCGACGGCATGCTGACGCCGCGTGAGGTCGAGAGCTGGGGCGATGCCGGAACCGCTACAACATTCGACGACGTGGCCCGCACCATCAATGCGGATGAGTATTGGTCGAAGCGAATCAAGGGCAACGGAATCGACGTGGCCGTCATCGACACGGGGGTGTCCCCGGTCGGTGGTCTCGACGGCCGACGTCAAATCGTCAATGGTCCTGACCTGTCGTTCGAATCCCAGAACCCAGACTTCCGGTACCTGGATACCAATGGCCACGGCACTCACATGTCAGGGATCATCGGCGCATACGACCGCCAGGACGACTTCACCCTCAAGGGCATAGCCTTCAAGTCACGGCTCGTGAACGTCAAGGTCGGTGCCTACGACGGATCCGTCGACGTGTCGCAGGTGATCGCCGCCATCGACTGGGTCGTCCAGCACAAGAACCACGACGGCCTCAACATCCGGGTCCTCAACCTCTCCTACGGCACGGACAGCCTTCAGGACCCCGCCTTCGACCCACTCTCGTTCGCGGTCGAGCAGGCGTGGAAGAACGGCATCGTGGTCGTCGTCGCAGGCGGCAACGACGGTGCCGGAGTGCCGCTCAACAGCCCGGCCACCAACCCATATGTGATCGCAGTCGGCGCCACGGACATCAACGGCGACACAGATCCCTCCAACGACAGCGTCGCCACGTTCTCTTCGTGTGGGATCGGCCGCACCGTCGACGTGGTCGCTCCCGGCAAGTCGATCATGTCGCTGTTCGTTCCGAACTCGACAACTGCGCTCGATCACCCAGGTGCATTCGAACGGATCACCATGGACGACGACGCACGGTACGACCTGTTCAAGGGCTCGGGCTCCAGCCAGGCGGCTGCGGTTGTGTCCGGTGCTGCGGCGCTGATCATCGACCAACGACCAGACATCACGCCCGACCAGGTCAAGCAACTCCTTATCGATTCTGCCCGCCCGGTTGGTGGCAGCGCCGACTGCCAGGGTGCCGGCCAGATCGACCTCGGTGCAGCCAGGTCCATGGCTACTCCGTCAGTCGTCCAGGACCACGGCGACGCCACCGGAACGGGCTCACTCGAGGCCGCTCGTGGCAGCCACCACGTCGGCATGGACGGAGTCGACCTGATCGGTGAGCAGGACATTCATGGCACTTCCTGGTCCGGTACCTCCTGGTCCATGGCTTCGGCCAACGGCACCAGCTGGTCGGGCGGCGACTGGAACGGCACTTCGTGGTCCGGCACCTCGTGGTCCGGCACTTCCTGGAGCGGTACGTCCTGGTCCGGCACCTCCTGGTCCGGCACCTCCTGGTCCGGTACCAGTTGGAGCAATCAGTACTGGAACGGCACCTCGTGGTCGGGTACCTCGTGGTCCGGCACGTCGTGGTCTGGCACGTCGTGGTCTGGCACGTCGTGGTCTGGGGTCCGATGGGACTGAGGAACGTGAACCCCGAACGAAGCACACAAGCCGGGCCCACTCGAGGAGTGGGCCCGGCTTGTGCCACCTTGCTCCTGACAGCGGACTAGTCCGAAGATGCGCAACCCATTAGCCCATCAGGTTTCGGGGCGGTGTGCCGATGAGATCTCCATGCAGGTCATGGTCTCATTCGCCGAGGTCGACGCTTCACCGCTCACCGAACTGGTCGACGGGAACGCAGGATGACGACAGCCACGGTCGACGCTCGGCATGAAGACACCCGCGACCCGCTTCGTTCCGGCTGGTTGTTCACTGCCATTCTCGGTGCACTGACACCGATCGTCTGGCTCGCCGTGCCACCAGCCGATGTTCGGGTCGGCTTCGAGCTGGAGTGGTGGTTCGTTGCTTTGACCGTCTTCGCCGCCGAATCGCTGGTGATCCACCTCGAGTACCGGAAGGATGCGCATTCCTTCTCGATGGGCGAGATCGCACTCGTGGTCGCTCTGTTCTCTGCTTCGGCGCCCGCAACCCTCGCTGGGGTCGTCGTTGGGTCCGCCGCAGCACTCGTGTTCAGCCGGCGTCAGACACCCCTGAAGATGGGGTTCAACATCGCCCAGTACGCGCTCAACGCCGGAGTCGCCGTGCTCGTCTTCCGAACCCTGCTCGGTGACCTCGGCCCGCTCCATCCCCGCAGCGTCGCGGCCTCCTTGGCCGCAGTAGCTGCGGCATTGATCGTGTCGGAGACCTCGATCGTCGCGGTGATTCTGATCACCGGTGGTCACATGCGGCCGAGGGATGTGGCCGAGACGGTCAGCCTCGGGCTGTTCGGCACGCTGCTGTCCGGCACGCTCGGCTTGCTTGTCGTGGTGCTGGCCGTAGCGGCCCCGTGGGCGGTGTGGATCGGAGCAGTCCCACCGGCAATCATGTATCTCGCCTACCGCAGTCACGCCGAGCAGCGGAACCAGGCCGAACGGCTCCAATCGATGCACCGCGTGACAGAGTCGATCCACACCGCCCCTGTGGTGGACGAGGCAATGGCCGCAGCCGCCTCCAGTGCCCGTCAGCTCGTCGACGCAACCTGGGTGGAGATCCTCGTCATCACCGATGGCTCACACGCACTCCGCACCTTCGATGACGGCAAACGAACCGTGGCGATGGCCCCAACCGTCATCCGCCCAGAGCTCGTGAGGTGGTGGCCGAGAGTGTTCGGCGAGGGCGGGACACACATGGACCGAGATGGAGAATCGGCTGTCACCGCGGCCCCGCCGATCAACAAAGACCTGATCGTCGTACCGATCATCGGTGCCGAGTCGATTCACGGCTATCTACTCGCTGCAGACCGCGTCGGAGACGTCAGCGCGTTCGATCTCGGTGACGCCCGGATGCTCGAGAGCGTCGCCAAACAGGTCAGCGTTGCTCTCGACAACGGGATGCTCGAGACGTCGCTGGCTGCGGTGACGGAACTGAAGGAACGGCTCGAGGAGATGGTCGAATCAAAGGACCGCTTCATCGCCTCGATCAGTCACGAACTCCGAACACCGCTGACAGCCGTTGTCGGGCTGTCCCAGGAACTCGACCGCAACATGAGCATGTTCTCGAAGGACGATGTCGCCGAATTCATTCACATGATCTCAGACCAGGCGACCGAGCTGTCTCACATCATCGAAGACCTCCTGGTAGCCGCTCGAGCCGACATCGGGACATTGGCCGTCCGGCCCGAGCGCCTGGACGTGATGACCACGCTGGAGTCGCTCACCGCCCCATCCCTGGCGTTCGCCGGAACCGATCCCCTGCCGATCATCGGCGAGGCGCCCGATGCATACGCAGACGGTGTTCGCTTCCGGCAGGTCTTGCGCAACCTCCTCACGAATGCCCGACGATACGGCGGCGACAGTGTGTTCGTCGACGTCGGGACTCGCGGCGACCTCGTCATGATCGCCGTGGTCGACGACGGTGAGGGCGTGCCCAACGATCGGATCGAAGCGATCTTCCAGCCGTACGAGCGGGCACATACCGAGCCCACTCAACCCGGTTCGGTCGGTCTCGGCCTGGCCGTGGCTCGCCAGCTCACCCGGATGATGGGCGGTGACCTGCAATACATCCGCAGCGACGGAGAAACCCGCTTCGAGATGTCGGTTCCGCGTTATGTCGAGGCTCCGCAAGCGGTCCGCACCTGATCGGTCGACCTGAACCGGATGAAGCGACGCTCGACGCGGCTCCCGATCCGGTTTGCGCGATCGCTCACCGTTGCCGTATCATGGCGTTCCGGTTTCCGGTCGTTCGCGCCTGTGACCAGGCGGATGCTCCCCGAGCAATGTCTTTTTCGCAGTCGTGAACGTGGTCCATTGACCCAACCTTCGTCCCGCTGTCATCGTGCTCGGGTCGGGGTGTGGGCGAGCCTACCGCCGGGCCACCACTGGAGGCCGAGAATGACATGCAGTCGACATGGCGGCGGTCCTTCGGGCCGACAAGGAGAAACACATGAAGGTTCGTCCTTCCACGAAGAAGATGTGCGAGAAATGTCGCATCATTCGCCGGCGCGGCCGGGTCTGGGTGATCTGCGAGAACCCTCGCCACAAGCAGAGGCAGGGCTGACATGGCTCGGATCTCAGGAGTAGACCTCCCACGAGACAAGCGGATCGAGATCGGCCTC
>JAHEIN010000193.1 GCA_024639335.1 bacterium
AGGGGATTCAGGCAGACATCTTCGACCACCTGCTCGCCATCATCGGCGAGTTCGGCCTGCGAGTCCACCAGATACCCACCGGCGCCGACATCGCGGCGATCGCCGAGTCTCGCTGAGGGCTACCACCGCGGTCACTTCCTGAGATTCCCCGCTACGTCGCGCTATCGGTGTGGCGGGACGGCCAAGTGGACGTGCACGCCTGAGGGGTCCAGCAGCCTCGAGGAGCTGAAGTACTGGTGGCAGCGAGTTGGCACGGACGCCTTCTCGATGGAGGAGGAGATGCTCCGCTTCGAGGTGTACGAGGTGGCCGGGGAGGACGCGCTGATAGTCCACGAGGTCTTCAGCAACAGCGATGGGCTCAAGTTCCATCTCACCAAGGGCACCGCCGAGCGGTACAAGAAGGACATCGACGAGATCGCCGCACCCGAGGCGTACTTCTTCCGCGGGCCCGTCTCTTGGACCATCCGGACGTACTCGAGGTTCATGCACCTCCCGGCGACCTACTCGAGCCAGGGGAGCAACTACACCGCTCCGGGCGGAAGCATGAGCGACGGGACCGTCACCTGATCAGCCGCTGACTGCGGGTCGTTGGTTGCAGTCGCCGGATGGCGCTGTGGCTCCCAGCATGACGAACGAGCCGAAGACCGGGGCAGTCAAGAACTCCGCTTCGTCGCGTGGACGCACGAGGGTGGCGAGCGCACGTCTGCGGTCGGCGTTGTTCAGCGCAGTGTGGAAAGCGCTGGACGAGCGCCCGGCGTATCGCTGGACGACTCCGGCTCTACTGGCATCGGCGCGGGCGAACTCGCCGGCCGTGTCGGTGTCTCAGTTCATTCGGTGAGTTGAGCCGCCGTTGGTGCCCAGGCTTCGTCGAAGTCGTGATCGGGAATAGGGAGGCGCACGGTGAACCGCGAGCCATTGCCGGGGCTGCTCTCGACCAGGATCTCTCCGCCGTGCAACCCGACCAGCCTGGATGCGATTGCGAGTCCGAGCCCCGAGCCCTCCTGTCCGCGTGCGAGGCTGCCATCGACCTGGAGGAACGGTTCGAACAAGAGATGGAAGTCGCTGTGCTCGATCCCGATTCCAGTGTCCCACACGCTGATACCGAGATCCGTGCCGGTTGCGTCCACATCGACCCCGACGCGTCCGCCTCGATCGGTGAACTTCACGGAGTTCGACATCAGATTCACCAGCACCTGCCGCAACCTGCGCCGGTCTGCCACCACGATGTGTCCATCGCCGGAGGGGTGCGTGGTGATCGTCACTCCTCGCTTGGCCGCAAGCGGTGCAACGAGATCGAGTGATTCCCGGATCACATCGGCAACGTCGAAGGTCTCGACATCCAGTTCCATCATCGTGGCATCGAGCTTGGCGAGGTCGAGCACGTCGTTGATCAGCCCGAGGAGGTGCTGTCCCGAGGATTCGATCTGAGTGACATAGGAGATCTGTTTGTCGTTCAGCGCACCGAAGGTTCCCCGACCGAGGACGGTGCCGAGACCGATGATGGCGTTCAGTGGCGTCCGGAGTTCGTGACTCATTCCTGCGAGGAACTCGTCCTTGAGGTGGGCGCTCCGTGCGAGTGCGGCGTTCTCCACCCGCATGCGTTCGGCTTCTCTTCGCGCCGTCACGTCATGGCCGAGCAGCACCGACCCCATTTGTCCGTCGAGCTCGGTTCGGGCCGTGACCGTGAACTCGACCGTGCGGGCAGGGTCTCTGAACTCGGCGACGAACTCGGTTGACGGCTGTTCCCCCGAGCGCACGACCTCGACGGCACGGACGATCTGCTCGGCCGCCTCGGCATCCGCGCTCATCGACAACCAGTGCGCGCCGATCTCGGACGATGTCGCAGATCCCTTCGAGACTCCGGTGAGTGTCGTCATCGCGTGGTTCCATTCGACGATCTTGCCCTGTGGGTCGACCGCAACGATGGGACTGGTCGTGGAATCGATGAGACGGGTGAGATTGTCCGACACCCGAGTTACCTCTCGGTGTGCTCGCTCCCAGCGGAGAATGGCGTGTGTGACGGCGATCGCGAGAAGGCTGCCGATGGTCAGGATGATGATGGTGACCGCGCGCGATGGGAACCTCGGCCATCCATCGACGGGTTCGGCTGCGATCTGCCACGTGCCGTTGGGGACGAGGACGTCGAGGATCACAGGGTCGCGATCGAAGACCGCCCCGTCGCCAAGGAACACCTCACCCTGAGCACCCAGACCGTCTCGGCCTCGCAGTGAGACGACGAGTTCGTTACGGGTCGCCCCTTCGAGCCCGGCCTCTGCGGCGATCGCATCGAAGTTGAGGACGACGGTGGCGAATCCCCAGAACTCGTCCTCGCCCAGATAGATCGGAGTCCGACCGACGAGACCCGTCCCGCCCTGGAGGAGCTCGAACGGTCCGGCGAGGACGAAGCGTCGTTCCTCGACTGCTCGCTTCACGGCCGGGCCCCGGGCCGGGTCGGCGAGGAGATCGTGACCAATCGCGGCTTCGTTCCCTTCGAGGGGATAGACGTAGGTCACGACGGCATCGGGAGCGAGTTGGAGGCTCCGGACGGCGGGATCGTCACCCGATAGACCCGAGTAACTGCGGTGACTCGACGCCAATCCGCGTGTGAAGCCTTCGAAGTCGGCGCCGACTGCTCCGTCATTGGCCACCGTCAGGGCGGCGAGGGCATCGGGAAGCACGAGTCGATTGACGAGCGCTCCCTCCAATTGCGCTCGCACGTCGCTGACCTCGGACACGACGAGGGCTCGGACACGTTCGCCGTACTGGCGGTGCTCGGCGTAGGCCACGAGCAGCGCGCCGATCATGACGAGGGCCCCGCCGGCCACGGCCAAGAGGGCGATGCGTCGTGCGACGATGGTGGACTTGATTCGGGACAGGTTCATGTGGGGTCGGAAGGTCGGGAGAGCGTTATTCTAATATGAAACTTTATAATGTCAAACAGAAGGGCAGTGTCAGCTCGGAGCGAGGTGACGGCGCACGACCTCGAGGACGGTCGCCGGGTCACAGGGTTTCGAGATGTACTCGTCGCATCCTGCTGCAAGGCATCGTTCGGCATCACCTTTCATTGCGAGGGCCGTCAAGGCGATCACCGGTATGTGCCTGGTCTCTTCTCGTCGCTTCAGTTCCTGTGTGGCGGACAGTCCGTCCCGACGCGGCATCTGGATGTCCATCAAGATCACGTCCGGAGACGCCGAGAGCGCCCTCGTGATGGCCTCGTCGCCATCCTGCGCGGTCACTACGTCGATTCGGTGGGCTTCGAGGTAGTCACTGATCAACATGCGGTTGACGTCGTTGTCTTCCACGACGAGGACCCTGCTCTGTCGAACCTCGGAGGGTGACGCCGGCGCAGCATCGGCCTCGTGCTCGTTGGAGCCTGCGACGGCGGCGATGGGGAGGCGGAACTCGAATCGGGACCCTTCGCCGATCGCACTGGTCACGGTCATCGTCCCACGTTGCACTTCGATCATCCGCTTGCTCAGGGCCAGGCCCAGGCCGGTGCCCTCGTGCCGGCGGTCGAGCGAAGCATCGACCTGCTGAAAGGGGACGAATACGTCCTCCAGCCGATCGGCCGGGATGCCGATCCCGGTGTCGGTCACCGATACGACCACGTGGGGGCCGTCGGGATGTGCGGCGACCTCGACTCGACCGCCGCTCGGTGTGAACTTGATGGCGTTGCCCAACAGGTTGACGAGCACCTGCCTGGTTCTGCGTGCGTCGGCGGTCACGGGCGGCAACATCGCCGGAACGTGCGCCGTGAGCGATACGGACTTCGACAGCGCCGCCTCCCCGACGATTCCGACCGACTGGTCGATCAGATTCTCCAACCGGACGACATCGAGTTCCGGTTCGAGGTGGTCTGCTTCGATCTTGGCTAGGTCGAGCACGTCATTGATGAGCGACAGCAGGTGTTTGCCCGATTCGCCGATCTGAGCGACGTACTGGCGCTGTTTCTCGTTGAGTGCGCCGTGCGTGCCTCGCTCGAGAATCGACGACAGCCCGATGACACCGTTCAGCGGGGTTCGCAGTTCGTGGCTCATGCCTGCGAGGAACTCGTCCTTCGAGCGGCTGGCACGTTCGGCCGACTCCTTCGCCCGCCGCAGCGCATCTTCGGTCACCTTCCGCTCCGTGATGTCGCGAATCACCGCCGTGATGGTCACCCGGCCGTCGAGTTCGAAGGATCCGATGCTGATCTCGCCGGGCAGGTCGTCTCCGGATCGGTGTCGCAGCGTCACCTCCTCGGGGATCCGGACCGAGGTCGACGGCACTCCGTCGCGTTCTTCGAGCAGGTCCGTGGTGAACAGATCGCCTACGTCGGCACCGATGACCTCGTCTTCCCGATATCCAAAGAGTTGCTGGGCAGCAGGATTGAATGCTTCGATGGCGCCCTGGTCGTCGAACACGATCACGGCGTCGACCGCGGCGTCGATCACCGACCGGAATCGTCGATCTCGTGTCCGTTCCCGTTCTTCGGCCGCCGAACGTGCCTGCCGGGTCTGAATCGCGTCGAGAATGCTGCCAACCGTGGACAGGAATGGTTGCAGGGATCGCGCGAATTCCTCTGTGTAGCCGCCGGGGCGGTTGGCGAGTGCGACCACACCGATCACGTTCTCACCCTTCAAGACCGGCAGTCCGAGAAACGAGTCGAGCGGCGGGTGCCCGTACGGTCGTCCACCACTGCGCGGGTCGT
>JAHEIN010000052.1 GCA_024639335.1 bacterium
CGCTAAACCGGACGGCTCGATCCTTCTCATCGATTTCCGCTTCGGGTCTTTGAGAGGATGGAGGGGGCCGACGCTACGTACGCTGTCGGGGATGATCGAGCGGCTTTCTGGTCACTACTCGCAATACCGGAGCTTCAGAGCCTCGGGCGGTGTTCCTGGCGTGGTGCAAGATGTGGGTCTCGGCATCGATCGCGAGAAGATCGTCGCTGGTGGCAACGTTGCAATCTATGTGGTTCGGCCGGACCCACGGCCTGGTGGTTGACTCTCGAGGAGAGCGGCGCACTCGAACGCCGATCCCGTTCTGTTCGGCCTCTCCACTCGGTGGATGGCGTGCTCATCCGAAAGGCCACACCGGGCTAGCCCGCGAGGTTCCGACCACAGCCACCATCAGAGATCTACACCATCTGAACACGGCGTACCTACTAGGTGATCTCATTTTCTCGCTCAGAGGCGCCTCTTGCGAAAGAGACCTGAGTCATTCCGCAATGAGGGGCTCACGGAAGAGCCCTGTGCTAAGACACCGGGCACTCGAACATCAGATGGCGCCCCGATCGTCGAATCGGGGCGCCGTTGGGAAGCTCGAGGCGCACTGAGGCCTCGAGAATTCGCCAGATACTATTGGCCGACCAGGACTTCGAGTTCCGCCATCGCCTCCTTCAAGAACTTGACCCCCTCGTCAGCAGACACGATCGGGAAGAACTTCATGTCGAAGTACTCCGACCACATCATCTCAAGCTGCATGAACGGGGCGAAATCCTCGGCCTCGAAAATCGCCACCACGGCAGGTGTGTCACGGCCAACGCCCGCCGGCCAGTATTCGGCGATCGGGGCGGATCCCTCCGGGTAGGTGTACTCGGTGCGACGGGCGATGCACTCCATCATCTTCTCGTGCGACAGCCCCTCATGCCAGTAGTTCAGCTCCATCAACAACATTGCAGGTTTCCTTCAATCAGGCAGATGGCCAGAAACCGGCCACCTGCGTCCTTCGATCGATCAGACCATCCAGCCCCCCTTCGTGGCCGTCTCCGCTTTCCAACGTATACCGCCATTCGTCCTGTCCGGAGGAGGCCTTCGTCACATGTCCGTTCTTCCTCTGGATTCGGGCATTTCGGCCCCTGCATTGTGAGTGCAACGGCACTGGAAGATCGCTCTGCATGGTCGACGAACTGGCGGCCGACTTCGAAGCACGCGCAACGGTGGTGGCGGTCGCTCGCCTGTCTGAGTTGAGCGTGATCGAGGACGGCGTGATCGAGTATCTGCCTTCGGGCGCCACCAGGTGGGTCTCCGATGAAGACAACGCCATTTCCGAAGCGTTCGGAGTTCCGCGCAATCCCGTCTCCATCCTCGTCGTAGGTGGCATCGAAGCGGATCGATGGCTCGGTTCCACTCCGGTCACGGACATCTGCAACCCTCTCGACGAGATGCTCGGCCTCTACGAGTGACCCTTTCGCATCGGGACCATACGCTCTCAGATGTACGCTCGACCCGATGGACGCATCTGAGTGGGACAGGCGCTACGCCGCGACGGCCACTATGTGGTCCGAGGACCCCAACATCTTCCTCGTCGCCAAGGTCGAGGGCATGGACCCCGGCCGGGCGCTGGACCTGGGGTGCGGCGAAGGGCGAAATGCGCTTTGGCTTGCCGAGCGTGGGTGGGCGGTCACGGCCGTCGACTACTCACGGGTCGCGGCCGAGCGAGGCCGGGGATGGGCGAGGGAGCGAAGACTGTCGGTCGACTTCGAGGTCGCCGACGTCGTCGATTATTCGCCTGAGCCGAGAGCGTACGACCTTGTGATCCTCTTCTATCTCCAGCTTCCACACGAGGAGGTGCGGAAGGTGCTCGCTCGTGCGGTGGGTGCGCTGGCCGCAGGCGGCAGGCTCCTCGCCGTGGCTCACGATCTCGACAACCTCGACCGTGGCTACGGCGGCCCTCCTACCGCCGATGTGCTCTACACGGTTGATCTGGTCACCTCGGCGATGGACGACCTCGAGGTGGTCGAGGCCGGCCAAGTGGAGCGCTCCGTGAAAACCGAGCACGGCGACGAGACGGCGATCGACACGTTGGTGCTCGCCCGGAGGCGCTGACGATCGGCAACATGACGCGATCCCGCATCGAGTCCGCCCCGTTTCTCGGGGAGTACATGCAGTTCCGCCGAAGTGGGATCGATTTCTGGACCGATGTCGGTTCACGGGGTTCGGTGGTCCCGGTGCGATTCGGCGCCCAGGAGTTCTCCGTCGTTACGGATCCGGTGATCGCCGAGCACATCCTGTTGTCAGAGGTCAAGTCGTATCCCCGCGATCGACGCCTCATGCGCCTCAACCGGGGCCCCGGCCCCGAACTGATGTTCAACACCGACAACTGGGACGAGTGGAAGTGGAGGCGCAGGCTCCTCACGCCTGCCTTCAGAAGACAGTCGATCGCCGGGTTCGCCGAGACGATGGTCGACCACGCCATTCGAGCCGCCGGTGAACTCCCCGGTTCGGTCGTTCTCCAGGAAGCGATGCGGACGATGACCATGCGCATGATCCTCCAGACGATGTTCTCGGTCACCGCCGACGACGAGGTCGAAAGCCTGAAGGAGTCCTTCGAGAAGTCGTCGGATGTGGTTGCCGGTCGGGCGTCTGCACCGGTTCCCGTCCCCTATTGGGTCCCGACCCGCGCCAACGCCGAACTGCACAAACTGACGAAGTATCGCTGGCGGGTGCTCTCTGAGATCGTCGAGGGACGGATCGCGTCGAACGAGCCCGCCGGGGACCTGCTCGACATGCTCATCGCCGAGCATCTGGAGGAGGACGGGAGGTCATTGGGGCCGATGGACCTGGTCGGAGAGATGTCGGGCATCGTGTTCGCCGGCCACGAGACGACCGCCGAAACCCAGACGTGGCTGCTGTATCTGCTGAGCCGGCATCCCGAAATCGAAGACCGTGTCCGCGCCGAGATCGAGTCGGTGGTCGGTGATCGGCGGATCACGGTCGACGATCTCGATCGGATGCCGATCACTCACAACGTCATCCTCGAGACGATGCGGCTCTACCCGGCGGTCTATCTGACCATCCGCGAGTCAGACGAGACGTTCACCGTCAATGATGTCGAGATCCCCGCCGGGACCCGCCTTGTCATCAACATCCGTGGATTGCACGTCGATCCTCGCGCCTGGGTCGATCCGATGCACTTCGATCCCGACCGGTTCACAGGATCCGATCATCGGCACCGATTCCAATACATCCCGTTTCTCGACGGGCCGAAAAAGTGCCTCGGTGACCATTTCGCCATGATGGAGATGCGGCTGACGATTCCGACGCTGCTGCAGCGCCTCCGATTCGATTATGCCGGGGAGCGGCCACCCCGCCCCACCTCAGGATTCACGATGTCGATCGACAACGGCATGCCGATGCGGGTTCAACGGGTCTAGTCGCTCGCTCCAATCGGCCGGGCCCCGATCCCCAGCACGCCGCCGATGGCATCGGCTGCCACCCGAAACTCCGTCGTGCCTGCCGTGCTCCCCTGATCGGGATCGGCCGGAAGCGTCCCCAGCACGGCGAGATCGGTGAGCAACGCCGTGCGCGCAGCGGGGTCGAGGCCGGGTTCGGTGACCTGGATCACCAGCTCCATGCCTGCAGTCACGAACTCTTCCCCGTCGAGATCCGGCTCTCCGACCAGTGCGAGCTCCTCGACGTCCTGGATCGGAGTGCTATCGACACGCCCGATCACCGACATCGACTCGGAGAACGCATAGCCGAACACGCCGGCCTCCTCGTCGGTCCACACGACCTCGGGGATGTTCAGCCGGGGCTCTCCGGCTCCGGCAGCAGCGGCGTTCCAACGATCGACGAACTCCACCCGATCGAACCCGAAGGTGATCGGTGACTGCTGTGTCGTGAGGAAGAAGTACACGATCCCTGTGGCGACCAGGCCGAGGCCGAGGCCGACGAGAAACGGATTGCGCCTCCGCTGGTTCGGGGCGGGGCTGCGGCCGACCCGGCTCCGGGTCGGGGTGCCGCGCCGGAACGCCGAGCCTGTCTCTGGTCTTCTGCGCCTGGAGGTCATCGACCGCAACGATACGACACTCTCGGTACGATCCCAGACTGTGATCTTCGTCAGTGACGTTCTCCAGCGCCTCTCGCTCGAGATCGGAGGCTCCGGCCCGGCAGGATGGGACATCGATGGCCTTCAGCTCGGCGATCCCGGGGCGCCTGTTGAGAGGATCGGCGTGTGTCACGAAGTGATCGATTCCGTGCTGGACCGGCTCGACTCGGAACCGGTCGACCTGCTCATCGCCTATCACCCGTTGTTGTTTCGCCCGGTCACCGCCATAACCGCCGGGTCGAGCCCAGCTGGGCGGGCATTCCAACTGCTCTCCACTCACACGGCGCTCGGTATCGCTCACACGAGCTTCGACGTCGCTCCGGGCGGTACGGCCGACGCGCTCGCCGAGGAACTGGACCTCGCCGATGTGGTTGGGTTCGGCCCGAACGAGCCGGTGTCCCAGATCAAACTCGTGACGTTCGTACCCGAACCACACGTCGCCCCGGTGACTGACGCGCTGAGCCAGGTGGGTGCCGGTGTCATCGGTCGATACACCCACTGCTCATTTCGGTCGCAAGGGACCGGGACCTTCCTCCCGGGGCAGGGAGCGAGCCCGGTCGTCGGAACGGTCGGCGAAGTCAACGCCGAGGAGGAGACCCGCCTCGAGATGATCGCGCCGACCTCCAGGCGCGATGCGATCATCTCCGCGCTCGTTGCCGTCCACCCCTATGAGGAGCCGGCTTTCGATGTCTACGAAGTTGTCTCCAACATCGGATTCATCGGGCGGATAGGCACATGGTCGGGGACGCTCGGGGGCCTGGGGCGACTCGTGGGCGAGCGCCTCGGCGTCGCAGGGTTGCGGGTATCCGGTGAGCCCGACACCGAGATCTCCCGTGTGGCCGTGGTTCCCGGCTCGGGTGGCGACTTCCTGTCGGCGGCTCGAGCTCTCGGGGCCGATGCCGTCGTTACCGGCGATGTGTCGCACCATCGGATCGTTGCCGCAAGAGACCGCGGTCTCAGTGTCGTCGACCCCGGGCACATTCCGACAGAGCGTCCCGGGATGGGGTCGCTCGTTTCGCGTGTCGAACTCGCCGTGGCGGGTGAGGCGGCCGTCGTCGACCTGACCGACGCAGACCCAACGCCGTGGCGGTAGCCTCTCGGTTCCCGATCTGAGGAGTGCAAGTGGAGATTCCGGCATTGGCAGATCTGCTTGACCTCCAGGACGTGGACCTCGAGATCGACCGGCTACTCGACCAACGCCAGAACCTCCCAGAGCTCGAAAGCTACAAGACGGCGAACGCCTCCAGGATCGAGGCCGAGCACGAGGCGGCAGCCTTGGCGGACGAACTGAAACAGATGAGTCTCGACCTCGACAAGGGGGAAGGCGAACTCGAGCTGACCGAGATCAAGCTGTCCGAGACCGAGACCCGCCTCTACTCGGGCGGTATGAACGCTCGGGAGACCGAGAACATGCGGCTCGAGGTCCAGCAACTGCGAAATCGGAAAGAGAACATGGAGGAGACCGTGCTGGGGCTTCTCGACGGCAAGGAGGAGCTCGAAGCCCGTCTCGCCGAGGCCGAGGCCGCGGTCGAGTCCGCACGATCCGGCGAACAGGCGTTGGAGTCGGCCATAGGCCAGGCATGGAGAGAAATCGATCTGAAGGTCGGGAGATTCGAAGCGAGAAAATCTGACATCGTCGGGGCGATTCCCGAAGACCTCCTTGCCAGATACGAGAAACTCCGGAGGACGAAAGAGGGTGTCGCAGTCGGCCGTCTCGAGCACGGCCAGTGCGGGGGATGTCACCTGGCGCTGTCGACAACAGAGCAAAACGAGGCGCGCGAGTCCGACCCACCGCTCTGTGTTCACTGTCGGCGTATCCTCGTCATGTGAGCCCAGATCGCTGACCGATGATGTTCTGGCGGATCGCAGCGATCCTCTTCCTCTTTCGGTGGATCTTCGGAGATCCCAAAGTGGACGTGAGGTTCCTCGCAGCAGGAGCCGTGTTGCCAGACGTCGTCGATCTCCTCGTCGGCACCGTCATCTTCTCCGAGCTCTACTCGTCGGGCGAGATTCACGCACACACGCTGCTGGCGCCCACCGTCGTCGCCGTGGGGATTCTGCTTGCAACGAGACGGGGGAGACGGCGCAGGGCATGGATGGCGCTGATCGTCGCGTGGTTCTTCCACCTCCTGCTCGACGGCATGTGGGCTACGACAGAGACGTTCTTCTGGCCATTCTTCGGCGTCGACTTCCCGCGCGGGCCAGATCCCTTCTGGTCAGATCTGTGGCCGAGAGCCTCGTCGGACCCCTGGAGGTGGATCACAGAAGCCATCGGCCTCGGCTACCTCGTGCGGCTGTGGGTCGCCACAGGACTGACGTCATCGGAGCGACGAGCGAAGTTCCTGAGCGACGGCCGCCTGCCCCGGATCGCGGATCGGGAGCCGGCGTGAGACGACTCGTCGTTGTCTTGGCCTCGGCCGTGATCGTCGGAGCCTGTTCCGGAGGTGCAGAGACCTCCACGACTCAGGGACCGTCCGAAGCCGCCGGATCGGAGTCGCCGGAACTCGCAGTCTCGGCCATCGTGAGCGCACTCGGCCAAGACGATGCAGAGACACTCGACGCCAACACGCTCACCGAGCAACTCGGTCTGCTCGCCCTCATCGAAGGTGCGTCGACGACGGACGCGCTCGCGGCGCTCGGATTCGCCAGCGAGCAGGTCGCGGCGACGTTCTGGGGAACGTTCGCCGAAGATCTCGGCGACTTCGTCGATGCCGGAGTCGAGGACATCAGAATCGGTGACATCTCGACGCTCGACGTGCCCGGCGCCAGGTATGCCACGGTCGAGGTCGTGTTCCCCCTCGACCCTGCCACCCGGGTGTTCGTGCTGGCCGAGCGTGGGGGCTGGCGAGTGGACCTCGTCGCCACGTTCCCAGGGGCCTTCGTGTCGAACATCCCGCTCGCAGTCGAACGCGCCTCATCGCCCGGGGTCGACCCCGAACTGCTCGAATCGATCCGCCGACAGGCGATCAGTCTCGATGCGCTCGAAGCGATCGGAGTCGACGAGCGAACCGCTCAGGCGATCGCCGAAGCTCGCGACAGCATGGGGATCGCCGGCAGTGGTTGAGTGGTGCCGTCAGTTCTCGGCCTTGGCACGCAAACGCGGCAGCACGTCGGAACCGAGCATCTCGATCAACCCTTCCTGGTCCAGGCTCGCCATCTGGATGGTCACGACGTCGGCGTTCAGATCCTCGATGAGGGGACTGTATGTCTCGACGATGTCATCGGCTGTACTCACCAGCGAGTAGCGGCCCAGCACCTCGTCTCGAGGGAGCTCATCGGCTCGTTCACGCAACGTCTGGGGATCGACAGCCTCGAGACGTCCGGGAGCCCGGAGTCCACGCCAGGAATACAGCGCCTCCCACGCCTCGTCGTCGTTGTTGGCCTTGATCGACCACCGGCTCGCGAGGATCTTCGGCGCAGGCCTGCCCAATTCCGCTGCGGCTGCCTTCGATGGTTCCACTACCCGTTCGATCGTGTCCGCCGGATCCTTCACGGAAGTGATGATTCCTTCGGCTTTGGCTGCGGCGAGTGCCGCCGACTTCGGGCCTCCGGCGGCCAGCCAGATCGGGACCGGGCCGAGAGGCGGCGAGTACAGCTTGGCCCGATCCGTCTGGTAATACTCGCCGTCGAACGTGAGCTTCTCGCCGTCCAACAATCGCCGCATGATCTCCAGAGCCTCGCGCATCCGGGCCGCGCGTTCGGCGTATCGGGGGAACTCGAAACCGAGTGGGCCCTCATTGATGTTCTCGCCGGTGCCGACTCCCAGATTGAAACGGCCTCCCGAGAGCCGGTCGAGAGTCGCCGATGCCTGAGCAACCACTCCGGGATGGAACCTCCAGAGGGGCGTGGTGACGCCGGTGGCGAACTCGAGACCGTTGGTCGCATTGGCCATGGCCCCGATCGTCGAGAAGGCGAAGCCCGATGCCGACCGGTCATCGACCCAAGGGTGGAAGTGCTCAGACACGACCGCCATGTCGAAACCGGCCTCCTCGGCGAGGACGGCGTGACGCACGAGTTGCTCCGGCTGCCACTGTTCATGGCCGCAGAAGTAGGCGAACTTGGTCATCTCGTTCCTCCGTTTCGATGTGCCTTCGACGATAGGGGAGGCGGTGCCAAGGGGCGCATCCGGTAGGTTTTCGGGGTGACCGAACGATCACCACTGTCCGACTGGATCGCCCGCCTGACGGCGATCGCTCAGTCGGGGCTCACATTCAGCCCCAACGAGTTCGATCGACAACGCTATGAACAGGTGCGCACGATCGCTGCAGAGATGGCAGCCTGGCCCGGCGGGAACGTCGAATCCGTCGAAGCGCTGTTCGCGGGTGCCACGGGGTACGCAACCCCGAAGGTCATCTGTCGCGCTGCCGTCATCGACGACGGCCGCATCCTGATGGTCAGGGAGACCGCCGACGATCGTTGGACGTTGCCCGGCGGATGGATCGACGTCGGCGAGTCTCCGGCCACGGCCGCAGAGCGTGAGGTCTTCGAAGAGTCCGGTTACCGCGTGGGGGTCCGCAAGCTGGCTGCCGTGTACGACAAGCTGCGCCACGACCATCCCGCCGCACCGCACCATTCGTATCTTCTCTTCTTCGTGTGTGAGCTCCTCGGCGGTGCCCCGAGGACCAGCCTCGAGACGTCGGAGATCGGGTGGTTCGAACCGGATGAACTGCCCGAGCTCTCGACGAATCGCGCGACTGCGATCCAGATTCTCCGCATGTTCGAACACGCCGCCGAGCCTTCGCTTCCTACCGATTTCGACATCTCACTGGCGGAACATCGAGACTGAACACGTGTCGGGGATTGGTGTGCGACGGGGTGTCGATCGGGAAGGTCCCGCTGAGCAGGTAGTGGTGCGCGCTCCCTAGGGTTGAGACATGGATTCCAAGCCAGCCACGATCGCCGAGCTCAAGTCATCGGGATGGCGCGACCGTTCGGTCAAGGACGAGTTGCGCGAGAACCTGATCGAACGCATGAAAACCGGAGAGAACCTCTTCCCGGGCATCGTCGGATACGACGACACCGTGGTGCCCGCATTGGAACGGTCGATCCTCGCCGGCCACGACATCATCCTCCTCGGTGAGCGCGGTCAAGGGAAGACTCGGCTCATTCGGCGGCTCATCGAACTGTTGGATCCCGAGACGCCTGTCATTCTCGGCTGCGAGATCAACGACTCGCCCTTCAGGCCTGTGTGTCGCCACTGCCACGAGCGGATCAGCGAGCACGGCGACGACGTCGAGATCGTCTGGCTGCCCAACGACCGCCGGTTCTCCGAGAAGCTCGCAACACCCGACACCGCAGTCGCCGACCTGATCGGCGATGTCGATCCCATCCGGGTCGCCGAAGGCCGCTACCTGTCCGACGAGCTCGTGATTCACTACGGCCTGGTGCCACGCACCCATCGCGGCATCTTCTCGATCAACGAGCTACCAGACCTCCCACCCCGGATCCAGGTGTCGCTGTTGAACGTGTTGGAGGAACGCGACGTTCAGATCCGAGGGTTCACGGTGCGCTTGCCACTCGACCTGCTTCTGGTCGCGACGGCGAATCCCGAGGACTACACCAACCGGGGGAGAATCATCACGCCGTTGAAGGACCGATTCGGTTCCGAGATCAGGACCCACTATCCGCTGGACCGCGACGACGAGATCACGATCATGCATCAGGAGGCCCGCCCTCCTGCCGGGGTCGCAGTGTCGGTGCCAGACTTCATCGAGGACATCGTGGCCGAATACACCCACCAGGTGCGGGCGTCCGGTCACGTCAACCACCGATCGGGGGTCTCGGTCCGCCTGTCGATCGCCAACCTGGAGACGCTGATCGCCTCTGCAGTGCGACGTGCGATCCGAGCCGGTGAGACCGAAGCCGTTCCGAGGGTCTGCGATCTCGGCTCGTTGATCCAATCGACGATGGGCCGGGTCGAGTTCGAGGGCTTCGAGGAGGGTCGGGAGGAGGAGATCCTCACCAGGTTGCTGGCTCAGGCCGTGCTTGCGGTCTTCCGCGAACGCCTCATGGGATTCGACTTCTCCGATCTGCTCGAGCGATTCGACACCGGCATGGAGGTCCAGTCGGGAGACCTGGTTGCTGCGCATGATCTCGTCGAGCAGGCCGTTGGCTTCGACACTTCCGACTTGCTGATGCGGCTCGGCCTCCGGGGCGAGTCGCCCGGTGACGCCGCCGCCGCTCTGGAGTTCGCCCTGGAGGGCCTCCACCTGACCCGGCGCCTCAACAAGTCCTCCCACCGCTATGCGAGCTGACCTCCTCGGCAACCCAGGGTTCGTGAACGGAATAATCCCGTACACGAACCCTGGGTTCGCCCACGACGCAGTGGTTGTCGAGTGAGCGTCTCGCGATACTCGCGATGGGACGGGACCCAGAACCCGTTTGGAGCGGAGCTCCCGGTCGACGACCTCGCCGCCCAGCTGGCAGAGGACGTGCTCGAAGGCTGGGGCGTCGACAACGCGTTGCGGCGGCTGCTCCAGGACGGCATGGACGGCAGTTTCGACGGGCTCCGGGAGATGCGAGAGCGCATCCGCCGCCTCCGTGAGGAACAACAGCGAAAGACCGGACGGCCCGACCCCCTGTCCGAGTATCGAGAGCGTCTCGAGGACATCAAGCACTCCGAGCGCAGCGCGCTTGCCGAGGATCAGTCGGATGACGCCCGGTTCGCCGAACTGAGCCTCGACGCATTGCCCCAGAACGCCGCAGCCCAGATCAGGGAGCTGCGCGAGTATGACTGGGCGTCGGGTGAGGCTCGTGACCAGTTCGAACAGCTTCTCGAGGACCTCCGACGCGAGATGCTCGACGCCAGCTTCAAGCAGCTGTCGGAGGGCCTTCAGAGCATGAGCGAAGAGGACATGGCTGCCCTGAAAGACATGCTGGCCGATCTCAACGCGATGATGGAGCAGCGAGCCCAGGGGCTCGGGCCCAGTCAAGAGCAGTTCGACGACTTCATGGCCAAGCATGGCCAACACTTCCCAGAGAACCCGCAGACCTTCGACGAGTTGCTGGAGGCGCTTGCCCGGCGTGCCATGGCCATGTCGCGGTACATGGCGTCGCTCACCCCCGAGCAGCGAGCCGAGCTCCAGGCGCTGACCGAAGACCTCATGGGCGACATGGACCTGGCGTTCCAGATGAGCCAGTTCAACGAGAACCTGCGCCAGATCGCCGCCGACCTGCCGTGGGACCAGCCGACGGACATGGGTGGCGAGCCGACCGGGCTGGGCGAGGGACTCGACATGATCGACCAGGCGTCCAGGCTCGAAGAGCTGGAACAAGCCCTGGGTCAGGACTATCCGGGTGCGAGCCTCGAGGACATCGACACCGAAGCGCTCCGCCAGGCCCTCGGAGAAGAGGGGGTCAGGGACCTGTCGAGGCTGCGGGCGATCGAGAAGATGCTCGAGGATGCCGGCGTGATCTCACGCTCGGAAGGCAAGCTCGAGCTCACGCCACGTGGCGTCCGCAAGCTGGGTCAGCAGGCGCTCTCTCGGGTGTTCGAGCGTCTCACGCTCGACCAGGTCGGCAGTCACGACGTCGCCGCCGCCGGGGGAGCGGAAGAACCGACCGGCTCGTCCCGCCCGTGGCGGTTCGGAGATGCGTTCCGGCTCGACCTCAAGCGAACGCTCCACAACGCAGTGCTCCGACAGGGGCCGACCGATGGCCGTATCCAGCTCGAACCCGACGATTTCGAGATCGAAGAGGCCGAGAGTCGGACCAGGGCGGCGACCGTGCTGTTGTTGGACATGAGCCGCTCGATGCCACTCCGCGGGCACTGGCTTCCGGCGAAGCGGATGGCACTCGCACTCCACACGCTGATTTCGACTTCGTTCCCCGAGGATCATCTCGAGATCATCGGGTTCAGTGACTACGCCAGACCGATGACACCCGGCGACCTCGCCGAGGTCGACTGGGAACCGGTGTACGGGACCAACATGGAGCACGCCTTCAACCTCGCAAACCGGGCGTTGGCGAAACACCGTGACGCCACCAAGCAAGTGCTGTTGGTGACCGACGGGGAGCCGACAGCCCATCTGGAGGGCGAGCATGTCTTTTTCCAGTGGCCGCCGGTCCGCGAAACTCTCGAGAAGACCTACGCCGAGGCGATGCGGCTCTCGAAGTCAGGTGTGACGATGAACATCTTCATGTTGGAGCAGGCGCCCGGACTCGTGTCCTTCATCGACCGCCTCGCCAAGATCGTCGGTGGCCGGGTGTTCAACGCCACCGGGGAAGAACTCGGCGACCTGATCGTCAGCGACTACGTCCGCCGTCACTGATCCCGTTCTTGTGACGGAAACGGCGATATTGCAGCAGTTTTCGTCACAAGAACGGTATCTAGGTCGAGCTCGAAGCCTTCTCCCGTGAGGATCGGACAGATGCGGCCCTCGGACGGCCCATGGCAGGCCATCACGGATGTCCCAGGTTCTATATGAACTCGGAATCCTCCGGCATCCGGCCGGTCGGCATGTCGGAGTTCACCGAACCGCCGAGTGCGTTCTTGTGACGGTTACGGCGATATTCCAGCTGTTCTCGTCACAAGAACGAAGCGGTAGGCGAGGCCGAGCGCCACGACGGCGGCGCCGATGCCCCAGGTGATCGGGTCGACCCAGAAGCTGAGAAATGCACAGGACGCCAGGCCTGCCCAAGACGTCCAGCGGGGGAATCGGCGTTGCTGGTCACTCAGCTTCAGCGCCGCAGCGTTGGTCACGGCGTAGTACAAGAGCACGGTGAACGCCGAGAACGACCAGGTAGCTCGAACGTCACCGACCAGGGCAACCACCGCAACAACCGCACCGGTCAGTGTGACGGCGGCCGTCGGCGACCCTGCGGGCGACACTCGGCCGAGGAGCGACGGCATGTCGTTTCGCCGCCCCATTGCCAGCCATACCCGCGACAGCCCGAGGATGAGATTCAACAAGACACCGAGCATCGCAACGATGGCTCCGATCTCCACGACTTGAGCCCACGGCTGATTCACGATCGGTACCAGCGGGGCGGACGAGGTCGCGATGTTCGCCTGTGGGTCTGCCTTGAACCAGGCAGTGACTGCAACGCTCGAATACACCACGCCCGACACGGCGAGGGTGGTCACCACCGCCCGGGGGATCGTGACCGCCGGATCACGGACCTCCTCACCCAGCGTGGCGATTCTCCCGTACCCCGTGTATGCGACGAACAGGAAGGCGGTTGCCGCCAACAGATCGGGGAGACCCGAACCGGATTCGAGGGTCACCCTGGCGCCGGTGAAGACCGGATCGAGCCATCCGGCCACGACGAACGTCGTCAAGGATCCGATCGTGATGGCAACCAACACGGCATTGACGATGGCGGTTCGCCGGATACCGCTCAGGATGAGCGCCGTCACCAGGACGGCGGAGCCAACAGCAAGCCCGAGCCGGACGGATTCGTCGAGGCCGAAGAGAGCTCCCAGATAGCCAGCGAAGCCGAGGGCTGCCGTCGAAGCGCTCGCCGTCTTGGCGATGAGGAACAGCCAGCCGGCAGTGAAACCCCACCAGGGGCTCAGGAACCGGTAGCCGTATTCGTAGGTGCCACCGGACACCGGGTGGGCGGCGGCGAGTTGTGCGCTCGAGAGCCCGTTGAAGGTGGCCACCACCGCTGCGAGCGGAACGGCGAACAAGACTTCCTCGCCGAACAGTCCGAACGCGACGGCGATCGACACGAACACACCGGTTCCTACGATCGAGCCGAGTCCCGTGACGACCGCCCCAAAGACACCGAGGTCGCGGCGGAGTGTCCCGGGGGCCGGCGCAGCTCCGGTGCCCGAACTGGGATCCATATCGGCTGTCATGTCACAGCCACAGCGCGTTGGTCGGCAACCGAAGGACATTGCAGGTCATGAAATCCCACGGTACCGCACCTAGGTTGTCAGTTGGTGAACGCCTCGAGGCGCCACCGCGGTTCACCACATCGGCCATGGAACGGCCGGGCGGTTGGTGGGGGGAAGCGGGTGGGTTCCCGATGCGAGCAGCGTCCTGATGCGATGTTCGGCGGCGTCGGCCTCCGACTCACCGAGCATCTCTGCGATCCGGTCGGCGAGTCCTTGGGTGAGCGCCTCGCGGAGCCGGTCGACGGCATCGACCAGCTCGGGCGGGATCGCCTGACCGGCGAACCCCCACAGCACCGTCCTCAGCTTGTCCATCGGGTGGAAGGTCAAGCCCTGGTCGATACCCCACACACGGCCGGTGCCCGCCTCGCGTAGGAGATGCCCGACCTTGCGGTCAGCGTTGTTGGCAACGATGTCGAACACGGCGAACGGCCAGAGCGATGGCTCCAGTTCGTTCTCGAACCACGGACGAGGATCGAAGTCCACGTCCTCGTCCAGGAAGCGCTGTGCAGAACCGGGACCGTACAAGCCGTCGGCTTCGAGCGTGAGCGGGATGATGTCGAGGCCCATCGCCGCGCTCACCTCGTACGAGATGACCTCCCGTCGCGACAACGTCTGATACGGGAAATCCCAGAGCGGCGACTCGCCCTGGTCGGGCTTGTAGACCCACAGCTCGCCGTCCGCGTCACGTGCCAACAGCGTGGCGTTCGAGGCGTACGGCAATCGGCCGACGATCTCGACGATCTCGACGGATTCGGCCATCTCAGCCCCGGTGATGACCGTTGCTGGCCGCGCACTGGTGGCCGGAAGGGTCCATCGGGAGCTTGCACCACGGACAGGTCGGGCGGCCCGACTCGACCACCTCGATGGCGACCTTGGCCATTGCGCGGAATTGCTCGGGTGCGATCACGAAAGTGATGCCGTCCTCGCCTTCGATGTCCTCGACGCTGATGGTGAGGAGTTCCGACGGGGCGAGGGCGATGGAGATCTCCCCGATGCGGAACCGCTCTCCGTTCAGTCCCGGGTCTTCGACGTGCATCCCGGCTGCGATAAGCCGATCGACCGCGACCGCGTCGGATGAGATGTCGTTGGCGTCCAAGATCGCCACACCCTGGGTGGCAAGTGCATTGATCTGGGTCTTCTCGGCGAGCATCGTGGTGGTTTCACCATCGGCGGTCACCTGGAGATAGAACCGGCGATTGCCCGGCTCTCCGATCGCGCCTGCCACGATCCGCTCGGCGGGCCCGAGGTCTTCTAGCTCCATGTCAGGGGATCTCCGTTCGTGTTGACCGCAACCACTTGGGGGATGCCGCCGGTCGGAAGATCGAGCACCGTGACCGACGCCGGGCTGGTGCCGATCCTCTGGAACTGATCCAACGGTGAGCCGACGTAGTGCGCAACGATCGACTTGATGATGTCCGAGTGGCTGACGGCCGCAACCGTGTCTTTCTTGTGGCGGACAGCCAGTTCTTCGCATGCCCTCACGGCTCGCTTCTGGGCGTCGCTGATCGCCTCACCGCCCGGGAACACCATGCGACTGGGTGTGATTTGAACGGTGCGCCAGGCCTTGAGCTTGTAGAGGCTCTTGAGGGTCCGCCCCGACCATGCGCCGTAGTCGACCTCGATGAAGCCGTCGTCTCGGATCGGTTCGAGACCGTGGACCGCCGCGACTTCGGCCGCCGTCTCCCAGGTCCGTTCTATCGGCGAGGCGTATACCGCCTTGATCTTGACGTTCGACAGTCGTTGAGCGGTTGCCCGGGCGATCTCGGTTCCGCGTTCACCAAGAGAGACACCCGGCAGTCTGCCGGTGAGCTTCGTGCCGGTTTCCGGCGTTGGAGCATGTCGGATCAGGAGGATTCTGGCCATCGGTGGCGAGGGTAGAGGCTCGGAAGCTCAACAGGAACGGGACGGGAAAGGCTCAGAGGAGTCGCTGGACCTTTGCCGGTGAGATGAGATCGGGTCGGTTGTTCCTCACGCTGTTCACGTCCGAGTCGACGGCATGCTCAGCGATCAACTCGTAGTCGATCGGCTGGAGGAGTCGTTCGGCCTCATCGGGGTCGGTGAGATCCCGGTTGAGCCACACCTCCCAGACGGAGGGATCGAGAACGAGGGGGGTGCGCTCGTGGATCCCGGAGATGACACCCTTGGCCTGCGCAGTGATGATCGTGGTGGTCCGGACGAACTCGCCTGTCTCCGGGTCCTTCCAGGTCGACCACAACCCGGCAAACCCCATCGGGTACCCGTCGGCCCGGTAGATGAAATGAGGAGTCCGGCCGTCTTCCTTGGGCTCCCACTCGTAGAAACCGTTGGCTGGGATGAGACAGCGCTTCCGGCGAAACGAATCGCGGAACATCGCCTTCGTCGCCACCGTCTCCGAACGCGCATTGATCTGGATGTTCTTGCGGTCTTTGGCCCAGTGAGGGATGAAGCCCCACTTCATCGTGCCCAGCAGTCGCTCGTCGTCCCACTCGGCGATCGCATAGACCGGGTCGGTTGGAGCGACGTTGTAGTTGGGATCCAGTGACTCGGTTGTGACCCGGTCGACACCGAAGTACTCGACGTAATCCTCGGCATCGCCGGCGAGCACGTATCGACCACACATCGAGTCCGAGGCTATCAGCGCCGGTTGGGTGCGTTTCTGTGACGAATCCTCGAATTGGCGCCGAGGCTCGAGATGCCCGGATCGAAGCAGGAGGGATCGCCGATCGACTCGGACTGCCCGAGACGGCCGGACTCCCCGAATCGGGAATGGAGATCAACCCTTTCAGCTGGTGACGAATGCCACGCCGTCCGGAATCGGAAGGGCATGGTGGTCGATTCTCGATCCGGTGGCGCGATCGGCTCAGGTGTCTCCAGCCGGGTGAACGTCGCCTCCATCCGCTCGAATCGATCTCCGGTGAGCACTCCCTCGCCTCGAATCGTCACTGCGAGCAGTGCGCCACTGGCTTCGATGCGAAGCTGGCGAGATGTTCGGCGAAGACCTCCAGGATCGGCTTGGTGTTGCCGGAAGCCCGCCGACCGGGCCGTGCGAGGCCCATGTCGACTGATGGACGGCCACGTCGAATGCACGGGTGCGTGCCGGAGGTTGTGCAGAAACGCTCGCCGTCGACGACGATCCACGCCCGCGCACTCGATTCGCCCTCGATCTCCGTGCGAACCAACTCGCATGGGCCGTCGAGCATCGCGGTCGCAGCGGCCATAGCGTCATCGTTCATCGACTCGGGGTTGCTCGTACCCAGGAACACGCTTCGGCCGTCACGGTGAGTGCCAGCGCGAGGCTGGTGACTCATGCCGCAACGGCACCGGCAACGTGGTGCCGAGTTGCCAACGCTGGTCTCAGGCAACCACCGGCTCTTGCTCTGCACCTTCGTGCGTCGGTGTTGGTGCCGTCGAGGTACGCCCGAAGGCGAAGTACATGACGGGTCCGATGAAGTTGATCAGACAGACCAACCTCCAGAACAGCTTCGAGCCCCGGACTTCGCTGGGCTCGCGCCGGGAGATGTCGATCTGTGCGGCGGCGAACAGAGTCAGTTGCACCACGGCCCCTGCCACGATCGCCGTGC
>JAHEIN010000194.1 GCA_024639335.1 bacterium
TGGTGCGCCCCTCCAGCGGCGTGTCCGTGCCGATGTTGCGGAGGATGCCTTCCCAGATGTGTCGATGGGAATCGACGAACCCGGGCATGACGATCATGCCGCTGGCGTCGATCATCTCGGCATCGCCGACAGTGATGCCGGGGCCCACTTTGATGATCTTGTCGCCTTCGACGAGGACGTCGGCGTTCGCAAACTCTCCGACGTCGGGGTCCATGCTGAGCACGGTCCCACCCGTGATCAGCTTGCGGCCGGTGGACAGCACCTTGAAGTCGTTGCCGGCGGGATAGAGCACCGGGATCTCGGCGACCTTGGGCGGCCGAGAACCGATGACGAGCCGCCGTGCCCGCTTGTAGTTTCGCTTCACCAGCTCCTTGAGGTCACCGACCTGGAACAGGACGATGCCGGCGAGGACGAGTACGCCGATGATCACGAGGCCGTCCTCTGAGGACAACCCCAGGAACGGCAGCACGGTCAGAATCAGCGCGAGGAGGACCGCACCAACTGCGCTCCCGACGAAGGTCGCCCGGCCGCCCGCGAGCGACGCGCCACCGAGCACGGCGGCGGTGATGCTGTTGAGCGCGAAGGGGGCACCGATCTGGGCGTTGCCGATCGGCGAGCGTGCCATCACGAAGAAGGAGGCCACTGCGGCGAGGATGCTGGTGATCAGCAGGGCGCGGACCCTGAGCCAGTTCGTGTGGATGCCGCCCCGTTTGGCAGACCGTTCATCGAAACCGACCGCCCGGACCTGGAGCCCGGAGCCGGTGGAGTGGAGCCAGAGATCCAGGAGCGCGGCACCGACGACGATCACGATGAATGCAATCGGGATCGGACCGATCCGTTTGGTGAGGATCGCCACGAAATCCGCGCTGATGATCCCTTGTGCCGTCGGACGCATCGTCAGCGAGATGCCGTCCAGGATGCTCAGCGTCGCCAGCGTGGCGATGATCGACGGGATCTTGACACCTCTGATGAGACCGGCGTTGACGAGCCCGAGCACCAATCCGGCCCCCAGAATGGCGACCACGGCGATGAGGATCTCACCAGTGGACGCGTCCCTTCCCATCAGGAACGAGGCGGCCACGACCCCGAAGCTGATCATCGCTCCGACCGAGAGGTCGAGATACCCCACGAGAATCGAATGGGTCTGGGCGATCGCTGCGATCGCGAGTGGCATCGCCAGGATCAGGATGTTGAAGATGTTCGCCTCGTTGAGGAACCCCTCGAATCGCCCGGTCGTGTACCAGAGCAGGGCTCCGATCAGGATGATCTGGAGAGCAACCGGCATCCACAGGCGGAACTTGATGACCTTGCGCCACTTGTTCTTGTCTCGGGCGTTGCGCAGGACCTTGCGAACGAGCTGACGGCCGGCATCGACCCTGTTCGTGACGATCGGTTCGGTCGTCACGAAGACTCTCCAGCTGCAGCGAGCTCATCGGTGCCAACCGCCTTGGGCATGGCGACACCGAGCGGTGACCGTGCGGCTTTCGACATGCCAGGGCCCCGCACGATGGCCTCGACGATCCGGACCTCGTCGAGTTCGTCACCAGGGATCTCTTCGACGATCGTCCCGCGGGACATCACGAGGACGCGGTCGCAGAACCCGGCCAGTTCGATCGGGTCACTCGACTTGACGAGAAGCGCCGCACCGGCATCGGACCTGGTTCTCAGGGCCTTGTAGATGTCGAAGCGCGACCCGACATCGACACCCTGCGTCGGCTCGAAGGCGAGGATCACCGCCGGCTCGCGGAGGAACGATCTGGCGACAGAGACCTTCTGTTGGTTGCCTCCGGACAGGAACTCGACCGGCTGATCGAGCGATGGTGTCCTGATCTCGAGCTGCTCGACGAGCGAATCGACGGCGGCGCGCTCGGTCCCGAGCCTGAGGAAGCCGGCGATCGAGAACTTGCGAAGCGACTGGATCGTCGCGTTCGTCTTGACACCGAGCACACCCATCAGTGCGGCGTTCTTGCGATCACCCGGGAGGAGCATCACCCCCGACGAAACGGCTTCCGTCGTCGAGATCAGTGTCAGTTCTTTGCCTTCGCACACCACACGGCCTGCCCGTGGCGGCGTCCGACCGGCGAGACAATCGAAGAGCAGATCCTGGCCGTTGCCTTCTGCCCCGGCGATGCCGACGATCTCGCCGCTCTCCAGGGTGAAGCTGACAGGACCGAACGCCTGACCCTGCAGTCCGTCGACGACCAGCACCTCGCGGGGCTCGACGGTGGTGGGTGCAGGTGGGGGGAAGGCGGCCGCGAACGATCGGCCGACGATACGGTCGACGAGCTCGGGCTCGGTGGTTTCGCTCGCCTCGAAGGTGCCTTGATACTCACCGTCCCGGAGGACGGTGATCCGGTCCACGACCTCGAGCACCTCTGGCAAGCGGTGAGAGACATAGACGACGCCGACGCCGCGCTCGCGGCAGGCGAGGATCGTGCGGTGGAGGGCAGCCACCTCGTCGGGGCCGAGCGCAGTGGTCGGCTCATCGAGCAGCAGGACCTTTGGGTTGGTCACCAGTGCCTTGGCGACCTCGAAGAGCTGGCGTTCGGCCATGGTGAGGTAGCCGGTCGGGGCGTCCGGGAAGAGCTCGAGGTCGAGGTCGAAGTCGGCGAGCAGCTTGCGCGCCCACTTCTTGCGGCGCCAGTACGCCGGTCGATCTTCGGGCGGCGCCGCGAAATAGAGATTGTTCTTCACGGGCTCGGCCTGGACCGAGGACCCGTCTTGATAGGCCATGGCGAGACCGAGCTTTCGGGCCTGCGCCGGTGAATCCGTGCGGAGGGGCTCGCCCCCGATGCGAATGGTTCCGCGATCGGGTTCGACGAACCCGGATGCAATCCCGAGGAGGGTCGACTTCCCCGAGCCGTTCTCCCCGACGAGCGCGTGGATCTCGCCCGCTCGACAGTCGAAGCTGACGTCCGACAACGCGCGGACGGCCCCGAACTGACGGGACACGCCCGTCAGTTCGAGGACGACCTCGTGGGTGCTCGACCCTTCCTCGGGATTGCGGTTGCTCATCCGCCGAACATCAGAGTGAGGACGTCGGCCGGCACCAGTGCGGTGCCAGACACGACCTCGTTGACTCGATCGGGGTTGCAGTCGTCTGCGGTGACCTGGCGCATCACGTGAGGCACGGTCACCTCGCCACCTGCGTCGAAACCGGCCAGGGTCATCATGGCGACCGTCACGGCAGTACGAGACTGGAAGTTGCCTCCCGCCGAGTACCAGATGTTGTAGGTGGGCTCACCACGCTCGGCCCAGTCGCAGAACAGGGTCTGTTCGTCGGTCCGCAGGGCGACGGTGAGGTTCTCGACCGGGATGCCCAACTCGTCGTACGCCTGGAGCGCCGTGAACAGGCCGTCGGAGTACTCATATGCCCAACCCGCGATGTCGGGGTTGGTGGTGAGCAGACCACGAGCTGCGTCGAGCGCAAAGCTGTTGACCCAGAACGTGTCACCAGCGGTCGAGTTCTCGTCAGCAGGAGCATTCACCACGCCGCCGTCAAGCGCAGGCACGATGCATTGCTGCCAACCGAGCGTGAGCGCGTTGCCGGGAGTTCCGCCCAGCAATGCGACCTCTCCACCGCCGACCGCGTCGTTGAGCACCTCTGCGAAGCTCTCACCGAGCGCACAGAGGTCTTCTCCGACGACAGCGGTGTAGTCCTCACCAGGAATCAACGCACCGTCCTGTCCGGGAAGGCCGACGTAGCCCGCCGAGAACGAGATGTACGGAACCCCTGCGGTTTCGGCTTCCAGCACGGCTGGAGCGAGCGCAATACCGACGTCGGGGTAACCGACGATGAAATCCGCGCCTCGTTGGACCAGGAATCGAACGTCGTTGACGTGGACCGCCGGGTCTGCGTTGAAGTTGGCGGCCGTCGACACGATGGTGCCGATTTCGGGATAGGTGAGCGCCTGGAGGATGGCCTCCATGTGGCTCACTCCGCGCCAGACGTTGACCGTGTCGCCGCCACCGTCGGCATAGCCCATCACGAGCTCGCCGCCGCTTCCGGTGTCGCACTCCTGGTTGCTCCAACACTCCATCGCTTTGTCGATCGTTGCCTGGTCGAGGTCCTGATCTACACGGGCGATCGATGCCAGGACGATGTCGGGAACATCACCCACCGGGCCGAGCGCACGCTCGACGAGCGCAGGGTCTGCGTCGGTGCTCTCACCGTATTCGGCAAGCGGACCGTCGTCCGACGCTTCAGTCGTCGTGTCGGTGGCATCCCCTTCGGTCGTGGTGGTGGCGGGCTCGTCTGGCGCCGCCGTCGTGGCGGGCTCGTCGGCCGCAGCCGTGGTGGTCGTATCGGCCTCGTCGCCGCCACAGGCGGCGAGGATCATCGCCAAGATGGCGATGATGCCGATGAGTCTGGTCCGTTTCATGCTCTTCCTCCCTTGGGCGAGATGCCCAAATGTGCTTGTTCTAGGCGGTGTGTTCTCGATCGGTGACGGTGCTGGGTCTTCGCTCTCGCATGACGCGTTCGACGCCTTTGATGATCCGGTCTCCCGAGATCAGCATGCCTCCGATGATGACGGCGCCGAACACGACGAACTGGAGAGAAGTCGGCAGCCCCAGCGCGCGCATCATCTGATTGAGACCTGTGAGAAAGACGGCGGCAGCGAACGT
>JAHEIN010000195.1 GCA_024639335.1 bacterium
AGTGTTCCCCGCTGTTGCAGCCGGAAACCAAAGACGCTTGCGCCCCTGGTCGTCGGGACCTGTTCCCCTAGTGGCCACGCTGAGTGGTCGATACGGTCTGACCATTCTGCCCGTGGCGGCGGCTGCTGGGCGGCGACGAAAGGACGCTTTGTGAACATCTCCGAGGTACTCGCCGAAACGTCTGTCTCGAGTCTCGATCTGTCCCGTTTCGTGTCGGTGACCCCCGACGCCACCGTGGAAACGACGGTCGAGACGATGGCCGCAGTGAAATGGTCGTGCGCGTTCATCATGGAAGGCTCGCACATCAGCGGAATCTTCACCCAGCGCGACGCCCTCCAACGCGCGATCGGAAGGCCGAACAACTGGAAACGTGAGATCCGCGACGAGATGACGGTCGCCGTCAAGACGATCCGTGACATCGAGTCGGTCGCCGACGGTCTGGCGATCATGAACGACTGGTGGGTACGCAGCGTCCCGGTGCTCGACAGCGAGGACCACGTTGTCGGGAACCTCTCCTACTACGTGGTCATGCAGGCGATCGCAGACGTCATCGACAAGCGCCTGGGCGACACCGCCGATGAGCCTCAGGTCCAGCACGAGCTGGCGTTCGTCGACTTCACCGGCATGCAGACGTCTGCGCCGGTGACGGTGCGCGTCGACGACTCGCTCGAAGCTGCGGCACACCAGATGCGGGCGCGCGGTATCGGATCGGTGGTGGTTGTCGACGCCGACAACAGCCTGGCCGGCATGCTCACCGAGTTCGACCTGTTCACCAAGCTCGGATGCCATGTGCCCGATCTGACGGAGATCGAGGTCAGCGAAGTGATGTCGAAGGATCTCGTGGCTTTGAGCGCCCGATCGTCGGTTGCGACCGTCATCGACGAGATGGCGGGTCACGGCTTCTCCCACGTGCCTCTGCTCGGTGAATCGGGCCGGCCGGTAGCGGTCGTGTCGTTCCGCGACGTTGCTGCGTATCTGGAGACCAGCCTGGCCGCTCTCGGCTGAGAGGCAACTGGCGCGCATCGACGGGTCTTGAATCCGCAGCACACGCGCCGTTTGCTGAGCTATGTTCTGTTCGACCTCGGATGCTGGGTGATGCGGCAGGGCCTGTCGACCGTCACACCTCTTCTGCCGACTGATCGGAGCACGCATGCGCGTCGTCCCCTCCATGACGGATGCGGTCGGGCGCACCCCCGTCGTCCAGCTGAGCAGCGTGGTGCCCGATCGGTCGGCCGACGTGTATGTGAAGCTGGAATGGTTCAATCCAACCGGCTCATACAAGGACCGCATGGCGCTCTCGATGATCGAGGAGGCCGAACGTCGCGGTGACCTGAGGCCCGGTATGACGGTGGTGGAGTACACCGCCGGCAGTACCGGCTCCTCACTGGCCTGGGTGTGCGCCGTCAAGGGGTACCGACTCCGGATCGTGTCGTCGGACGCCTACGCCCAAGAGAAGCTTCGAACCATGACCGCACTAGGCGCAGAAGTCACGATCATCCCCAGTGAAGGGGGTGTCGTGACCCCGGACCTGGTCACCAGCGTCATCGCCAAGGCCCGGGAGTACGCAGCCGAACCCGACACCTACTGGACGGATCAGCTCAACAACGCCGATTCCCTCGTGGGATATCGCGGCGTCGGAGTCGAGCTTCTCGAGCAGATGGGCCGTCCCATCGACGTCTTCTGTGCCTCCGTCGGGACCGCAGGTCTCGCGATGGGTGTTTCGAGTGCGCTGCGCGACGGTGGCTCCGATGCGAAGGTCGTCATCTTCGAGCCGGCATCGACCCCGGTCATCTCGGGTGGCGAAGCCGGCCCGCACCGGGTCGAGGGGACGGGAATCGGCTTCTTGCCGCCCCTCCTGGATGCGGATCGCTACGACGAGGTGCGAGCCATCCCCGAGGTGGACGGTCGCGCGATGGCTCGCCGGCTTGCCACCGAGGAGGGTCTGCTTGCCGGGACTTCGACCGGCATGAACGTGCTCGGGGCGGTCCAGGTCGCGAACGAGCTCGGTCCGGGCAAAACGGTGATCACGGTGGCGTGTGACACCGGGCTCAAGTATCTGGCGGGGGATCTCTTCAGCTGAGGTCGGTCGCCGATAGCCTGGCCTCATGACGGACCGAACCTACACCATCACTCGCTCATCGGCGATCGGTGTCCCCGCAGATGCGGTCTTCGAGCAGATCGCCGATTTCCACAAGTGGACCGAGTGGTCGCCGTGGGAGGGGCTCGACTCGAACATGGAGCGCACCTACTCGGGTTCCGCGGCGGGCAAGGGTGCGATCTACCACTGGTCGGGGAACCGACAGGCGGGCCAGGGCCGGATGGAGATCCTCGAGGCCGAAGCGCCGTCCCGTCTGCTCATCGATCTGGTGTTCGAGAAGCCGTGGAAGTCGCACAGCGTCACGGAGTTCACCATCGATGAGGCCGGTTCCGGATCCGAGGTCACCTGGACGATGACCGGCCCCACGACGTTCGTGACGCGAGTGATGGGCATCTTCAAGTCGATGGACAGTCTGCTCGGACCGGACTTCGAGAAGGGCCTCGCCAAGTTGAAGTCGAACCTCGAGGTCTGAGCGGCCGCTGCCGCTCAGCTCAGATCCGGGAGCCCGGGCTTCGCCACGTGCTCGAAGATCAACGCGGTTTCGATGTGGGCGACCTCGGGCCAGGAGGTGAACGAGCTGACCGCCAGATCTCTGAGGTGATCGGCGTCTCTGACCACGACGTGCACCAGGAAGTCGTTGCCGCCCGTCACGTGTGAGACGCCGATGACTTCGTCGAGGGCCAGCGCCCTGGAGCGGAACACGTCGACCTCGTCGGCTCCGTGTCTCCTGAGCCGTATGGCGATCATCGACTGCAGCCCGATCCCGAGCGCCTTGGGGTCGACGTCGGCGTGAAAGCCCTTGAAGATCCCGGCGTCCTGTAGGCGGCGGAGCCGTTCCGAACACGTCGACGGGGCGACGCCGACTGCTGCCGCCAGCTCCTTGTTCGAGCGCCGCGCATTCTCCGTCAGGAGTGCGATCAATCGGCGGTCTGTTCGGTCTAGTTCGATCATGAGAGATATTTGCCGAATCCTGTGCGGTAGCCCTTGACGATACACGACGAATCCATAGGTTGTTCACATCGGAGCCGGTAGTTCGCCGGTGGTGTTCGCCACCTGCCGGCCCCTGGAGGTGAGCGGTCATGCGCAAGCGGCGTGAAGAGGTCATCGCAGGCCATCGGCTGGAGCCCGAGTCGTTGTCGATGGGATACGGGTATCGGCCTGAGTGGTCGGAAGGCTCGATCAAATCACCGATCTTCCAGACGTCGACGTTCGTCTTCCAGTCGGCCGAGGAGGGCAAGCACTTCTTCGAGATCGCCACGGGACAGGTCGAGGCAGAAGAGGGTGAGACACCGGGGATGATCTACTCGCGTCTCAACAACCCCGACCTCGAGATCCTCGAGGACCGCCTCTGCCTGTGGGAGGACGCCGAGATGGGTCTGGTCTTCGCCTCGGGCATGGCGGCGATCGCCACGACGCTCCTCACCTATCTGCGGCCGGGCGACATTCTGCTCCACTCGGAACCGTTGTATGGGGGGACGACTCACCTCGTCAACGAGACGCTGCCGGAATTCGGCATCATCTCGGTTCCATTCCGTGCGGGGATGACACGAGCCGAGGTCGAGGCCCGAGTCGCCGAGCACGAACCGGGCGCGCGCCTGCGGATGATCTTGATCGAGACGCCGGCCAACCCGACCTTGGATCTCATCGACATTCGGATGTGCTCCGAGATCGCCGATTCGAGGCGGACCGACGACTGGAAGCCGTTGCTCGCCGTGGACAACACCTTCCTCGGGCCGCTCTGGCAGCACCCACTTCAACACGGCTCCGACCTGGTGATCTACTCGGCGACCAAATACATCGGTGGCCACTCCGACCTGGTCGCCGGGGCCGTGATCGGCTCCGAAGCCGACATCCGGCCGATCGCTGCGACCCGGACGTACATGGGCACGATGGCCGACGCCTGGACCGGCTGGCTGCTGATGCGCAGCCTCGAAACGCTGCACATGCGGATGACCCGACAAGGCGATACGGCTGCGAAAGTGGCGCGGTTCTTGGGCGAGCACCCGAAGGTGAGGGCGCTTCGCCACCTCGACCTGCTCGATCCCTCCGATCCCCAATACGACGTCTATCGCCGGCAGTGCCTCGGCCCCGGGGCGATGATCTCATTCGAAGTCGATGGCGGCGAAGCGGCAGCCTTCCGATTCCTCAACGCCCTGAAGCTGGTGAAGCTCGCTGTGAGCCTCGGCGGCACCGAGTCTCTCGCCGAGCATCCGGCGTCGATGACCCACTCGGGCGTGCCCGCAGACGAGAAGGAGCGCACCGGAGTGACCGACGGGCTGGTGCGCCTCTCGATCGGAGTCGAGCACCCAGACGACCTCGTCGCCGACCTGAGCCAGGCCCTCGGAGCCGTTTGAAGATCACGAAACACGAGATCGCGAAACACAAGGAGAACGCAATGAGACAACGTCGCACCTGGGCCGAGCCATGGAAGATCAAGATGATCGAGCCCATCCGCATGACGACCCGCGAGGAGCGAGAAGAGGCAGCGAAGGCCGCCGGCTACAACACGTTCCTCCTCA
>JAHEIN010000196.1 GCA_024639335.1 bacterium
CGAGGTCCAGGCGATGTCCGGCCTCACCGCAAGCGAGATCCGTTCTCATGGGCGCGGCGGCGTGTTCGAGGATTGAGCCGCCTTTTCCAAGGCGGTACGCCGCTCGTTCCGTAGGGTCGGATTGCAAACGCGCACAGGAGAGTCCCATGTCGTCCACTGTCATCCCCGCCGTTCGCTACACGAACGCTCCCGCAGCGATCGACTTTCTGGTCGAGGCATTCGGATTCACGGTTCGGATGGTGGTCGAGGGCGATGGTGGCTTGATCGAACACGCCCAGCTGGTCCTTGGCCCAGGAATGGTCATGTTGGGGAGTGATCGTGACGACGAATTCGGTCGCGTGGTCGGTTCGGATGGTCGCTCGTCGATGTCGATCTATGTGATCGTCGATGATGTTGTCGCCCACGCCCAGACTGCCCGATCCGCCGGAGCCGAGATCGTCTCCGAGCCCGAAGAGCAGGACTACGGCGGCAGCAACTACACGGTTCGGGATTCCGAGGGCCACATCTGGAGTTTCGGCGACTATGCGCCCTGGTCAGACTGACCGGACCGGTCTTTGCTGGGCGGACCGCGGACCCCTGGATTCCAGCGCCACTGTTCTAATCACAGCGGGTCATCGAACGGTGTTCCCACCAAGTCCGACGTGGGCCGGGAGTACGAACCCTATGGCCTCGCGCGACGGCGAAAACGTCGCCGATCGTCGAGGGTCAGGTTGTGGACTCGGCGGCAGCAGCCACTTGCGCAGCCCATCCCGGCGGGATGAGGTGGACGGCCTCGGCCGCCGCAGCCAATCCCGCCGAGTCGGCACCTATGGCCATCGGCGCCACCACGTCGCCGAACATCGACTCGACCTCTGCGGCCCGAACATCGTCTGCGATGTGTCGGAAGAAGATTCCGTCGATACGGCTCGGCCAGGAGAGCGCCAACGCCCGGTAGATCTCGGGGTCGCGCTGACCGGTGTCACCGATCAACACGAACGGCAAGTCGTGAGTGGTGAGAAGCGACCCGATCGTCTCCTGCTTGTGGTCCCCATGAGTTCCCGAGATGAACTTCTCCTCGTCGACGCCGAAGTCGCGGAGGAACAGGGGCCCGACCGGCAATCCGGCGCGGTGCAGGAAGGCCTGCAGGAAACCGTGCAGGTTCCAGGGACTGGACGACACGTACACGAACGCGTTGTCCTCGGCGCTTGCTCCGCGTGCGAACCCCTCGTAGAGCTGTGGGGTGCCAGGGAAGCTGCGTCTCGTCACTGCAGAGCCCGCCACTGTCGTGGCGAGCATGCGCACGGTCCTGGTCGCATCGGTTGCGAGCACCGTGTCGTCGATGTCGGAGACCACGATCCGCCTGGCGGCGTGCGTCGGAACATGAGCCCGGGTGGTGCCGATCGACACCTGAGCGTCGGGGTGTCCCTCCACGGAGACGTTCATGTCGTGGAGGAGACGGTCCGTGGGAAGGCCGGGCTCAGAGAGCTCGATTGCGTAGTAGCCCTCGTCGTCAGAAAGCCCACGACCCGTGGCACTGCCGAGCGCAGCTTCGATCTCGATTCCGGCCAGCTCATTGGTGACGAACCGGCGCACGCTGCGGCGGAGTCGGTCCACAATCGGCTCGACCTCGACGGCCGGAGCGATCGGTCCGTCCTCGAACACCCGCCCGCGGGCGATCACGAGGTCACGAGAGCCGTGCGCCAGATAGGGCTCGACGGTGATCCGCTCCGGATCGCCACGACGCTTCGCCCGTTGCGTATCGAGGAACCGATCCAGCCGAAGCGCAGCCTCGTGCAGCCGCCCGCGTTCTCGGCGCTGAGGCTCCCTCTCGGGACTCATCTGAAGGGTCGAGCATCGGTCCGGAGCTCGCCTCCGTGGATGATGATCGGGCGTTCGGGTGGCATGCGGCCGACCATACCGTCGTCCGAAACGCAGCCCTCGCCCTCCACAACGCCTTCTTTGGATGGTCAGTTGGGAACCGACCGGGCTCAGATCGGCGGTGTGAGCCCGTACCGCTCGATGACGTCGCCAAGCCAGTCGGGCTGGGCGAAGGGAAGCTGGTACCTACCCGCCAGCTCGCCGACGGCTGCCATGTCGGGCGCTCCCTCGGCTGAGAGAGCGGACAGCTCGCGGAAGAAGTTCTCGAACCCGGCGGTGGTGATCACTTCGATCATCCGAGCCGGAGCCGACCCGGCATTCCACATGGCGTGGACCTGACCGCGTGGTTTGACGATGTAGCCGCCGGCCGAGAGGACCACTTCCTGGTCCTCGGATCGGAAACCGATCTCGCCTTCGAGCACGTAGGAGATCTCGTCTTCGAGGTGGTGGACGTGCGGTGGGACGAGGGCGCCGACGTCGAAGGGATGCTCGACGATCGACACGAGCCCGCCGGTGTCGGCGCCATCGACCTTGAACTGTACGCCGACGCCGGGCCCGAGCCCTCCGAACTCGCCATCGCCGGGTTGCACGACCTTCACGGTGGTCGCACCTGTGGTTGTGGTTGTCATGGGTGCTCCTTTCAGCACGGGTCGGGTCAGAAGAGGATCCGGTGGCGGAGGAGGTCCGCTCCCGGAATCTCGGGTGCGGGCTCGCTTCGTCCTGAGAGGATCCAGCAGAAGTCGATGGCGCCGAGCTCGATCGTTGGGCCGTCTCCGCCTCTCCGGTAGCGACCGCCGGCGTCTCCTGACAGCCGCAGATCGAAGGGCATTCCGTGGCGGTCCGCCCATTCCTTGGCGACGTCTTCGACGAGACGCCGGTCGACGGAGTCGTCGAGTTCGGGTTGTCGACCAACCGCCCGGGCGATGTCGACGCGGTGGAGCCACACATCGCGGGTGTAGATCACCCGAAAAAGCTCGCCGAGGCCGAGCTTCGCCGGCATGCCTTCGGCGGTGGAGCCGCCGGTGTCGACCGGCACGTGGATCCTGTCGTAGAACCGTGAGCGGTTGGCTCGGGTGCCCACCGAGCTCGGGTAGACGGCCTCGAGCTCGGCGATGAGCTCAGCGGCGTCGAGGTGACGGTGGTCGGAGACCTGGAGGGCGTTGGTGGCGTCGAGGGCGTTGCCGCCGAAGTCGGCCTTGCGACGGGCACCGTGAATCTGCTGTCGGACCATCTCGCGGGTCGAGGCGTTGGACTTGGCGGCGCCGATCAGATGTCGAACCATGTCGGCCACCGTCCACGGCGCACACACCGTCTCGGCCTCCCACTCTGCTGGAGAGAGTGATCGGAGGTCCTCGATGAGCGCGCCATAAGCGGCGAGGCCGAGGTGCTCTGCTTCCTCGGCGGTGGCGATTCGCCCGATGGTCTCGATATCGGTGGTCATGGTCGTCATCGTCTCCTCCTTGCGATGTCGTCGAGCAGCATGCGCGCCGCAGTGGGGGCGAGCCGGACCCACCGGTCGCCGGTCGGATCGTTTGCGATCTGTTGGGCCGCCAGTCCGCTCGCCACGGCGGTGTAGAGGTCGAGGTCCTCGGGACCGGAGACGCCGAGGGCTTCGAGCTCGGCGGCCATCCGTTGATACTCCGTTGCCGAGACGGCATAGGCCTCCTCGGACGGCTGCCATCCGGGAATCGCCCGGGTGAACATGATCTGGTAGCGAGCGATCGACTGCTGGCAGAACTGGATCCACAGCCCGATGACGGTTCCGAGCGCATCGGCGGGCTCGAGGTCTCCGACCTGGGCAGTCCACTCGGCGACGGCCTCGCCGAGCTGGCGGTAGCCCTCGGCGAACATGGCGTCGAACAGGGCGTCCTTCGAGTCGAAGTAGGTGTACAGCGAGGGGGCTTGCATCCCGACCTCGCGTGCGACTTCCCGCAGGGAGAGTCCGGCGATGCCCGTCTGCTCGGCGAGCCGCCATGCCGCATCGAGGATCTCGCGTCGGGTCTGGTTGTGGCGACGCTGTCTGGCGGTGAGTTCGGAGGAGTCCGTTTGGCTGAAGTCTAACATTGTTCGGAAAACCATACAGTGTTAGGAATTGGGTGTCAAGCAGCTTCACGGCGACTGTTGCGGGATCTTGACTCCTAGATCCTTGGTTCTTCAGTCCATAACTCATGGATTGGAGATTCTCACGACGCACCCACCTCGCGATGAAGGGCCCTGAGCTGCACGACACCGGGAAGCTGCCGGGGAGTCAACTGGCCGAGCGGATCGACACCACCAGCACATTCCTCCCTCAGGTGCTGGGACCGCTGGTCAAGGCGGGATGGGTCGAGTCCCAGCCTGGACCCGGAGGCGGGTACCGGCTGTCGGTGTCTCTCGGCGACGTCTCGATCCTCGAAGTCGTCGAGACAGTGGAGGGGCCCGCCGAGACCGGACGGTGTGTATTGCTTGGACGGACCGTGTCCCGGAACGGAGAGTTGCCCGGTCCACGAGGCCTGGCTGAGCGCCAGGACCGAGCTCACCGAGCGGCTGGCAGGGCGACGCCCAGGCCATGGATGCACCCGACGAGTTCGCCGATTCGGAGGACCCTGCCGACTACTCGGTGAACGTGCTGACCGTGCAGGTAGGCACGACCGTCACGTGGACCAACGAGGACTCCATCCTGCACACCGTCACGGCCGTCGCCGGGAGCTTCGACTCGGGCTTCCATCGCGAGCTCGAGACCTGGTCGTACACGTTCACCGAA
>JAHEIN010000197.1 GCA_024639335.1 bacterium
GGTCCGGGGTCCGGAGGCGATCCGGGCTCCCGGCCGGGTCGGCCCGTCGGTGGCATCTATGAACACGGTCGCCGGTACGCCCGGCCCTGCAGCCGCGTTGTCGCCTTCATCCGAGTTGTGGCGGTCGCAGACGACGAGCAGCGCATCTGCCCGGCGGGTCGCCCGTGACTGGCGATGCCCGGCCGGTGGTTCTGGCAACTCATCGGCGACCCGAGTGTCGGCGATGTGCTTGCCTTCCAGTGCGGTGAGCTTCCCCCACAGGTTCTACGACGTCTCGTCGAGGGTGGGTTGGATAGCCAGAGACCGCTCATCGAATGCGGCCTGGTCATCGCCTGCAGAGATCGGCGTGCAACGAGCCGGCATGCTTCGCAGTCCCGCGAGGTCGAGCTCGTGATGCGGATCGGTCTCCCCGGCCTCGGGCCAATTCGGCAACCCGATCGAACGACACACCGTCGGTGAGGAGTCCGTCGAGAACTGCCGCGTCGGCTCGAGCGATCGTTGCCAGGCGCTTGGCGTTCGATCGCTTGATGTCGAGGCGGCCGACCCTCCAGTCTTCGAAGGTGCGCATCCCATCCCCGAGCGGGATCTGGCGGCGATCCACCTCACGTACGACTCGCACCTGAATGGCCTTCAACTGGGCCTCCGCGGTGCGCACCGACTCGAGTTCATCGCCGGTGAGCTGCGCGATCTGAGCGTCAGAGAGAACTTCCATCTGGCACCCAACCCACGGGCCACCTATGACACAGTCACAACGGGCGATTCGGGGAATCTGAGAACGGCGATCGCATCGCTGGGCCACGAGTGGTTCTTGGCCTACGGCCAGGGACCGGCAGCCAGGAGCAGAGTGCCACACAGCACGGGTCGATCGTCGGCCCCGCATCCTCCTCCAGAGATGCACCGGGATGTCAAGGCCCCCTTCTATCCTCTCGTACATATGTTCGTTCTCGGTATCGACCCTGGATTGACCCGAACCGGCTACGGCGTGGCCACGCGTCGTGGTGGGACGATGACCGCCGTTGCTGCCGGGGCGATCCGCACGTCGGCCGAGGACGCACTCGAGGTCCGACTGGCGACTCTGGCGAGGGAATTGCGCATGGTGATCGCCGAGCACCGCCCGACCGCCGTCGCCCTCGAGACCGTGTTCACCAACCGCAATCGCCAGACGGCCATGAGTGTCGGGCGGGCCTCGGGCGTCGCCTTGCTCGTGGCCGGCGAGGCCGGACTTCCCGTGACCGAGTACACCCCGACAGCCATCAAGCTCGCCGTGACGGGGTCCGGATCTGCGGACAAGGCGGCGATGCAGAAGATGGTCGCCAAGCGATACGGGCTCAAGGAGGCGCCGCGTCCGGCGGACGCCGCAGACGCGCTCGGCATCGCGCTGTGCCACCTGCAATCGATCGACCTGAGACGTTCGTCATGATCGGTTCACTCAGAGGAGTCGTCCAACACATCGATGGCGACGGCTTGCTCATCTCGGTGGGCGGAGTGGGATACCAGGTCGCCATGACGGGCCACGCCCTCGAGCAGCTCAGCGGCGCCGAGGGTGAAGTGACCGTGTACACACATCTCCATGTGAGGGAGGATGTGTTGGCCCTGTACGGGTTCCTCTCGCCCCTCGATCGCCAACTCTTCCGCACGTTGATCAGTGCATCCGGGATCGGGCCGAAGGTCGGCTTGGCGGTTCTGGCTTCGATGACCTCCGACGATGTGAGGACGGCCGTTGCGGGCGATGATGCGGATGCCTTCACCGTCGTGCCGGGTATCGGCAAGCGCACGGCACAGAAGCTCGTACTGGAGTTGCGGCCCAAGCTCGCCGCAATGGAATCGGAGATCGTCGGCGGCGCCAGCGAAGCCGGACAAGTTCGCCTTGCGCTGGAGAGCCTCGGCTTCACCGGTGGCGAGATCGCCGAGGCGCTTCAGACGGTCGACCGCTCCGCCCCCGTCGGCGAACAGGTGCGGCAAGCGCTCAAGCAGCGGGACAGCGCATCGTGAGAGAAGAGTTCCTCCTCGACCCGCAGGGTGACGACGATCCCGATATCGGGTTGCGGCCGGCGCGTCTGGACGAGTTCGTCGGCCAAGCAAAGCTCAAGGAGCGCCTGCGCATCTCGATCGAGGCAGCGGCCGAGCGGGGCCATGCGCTCGACCATGTCCTGTTCTCGGGCCCGCCGGGTCTCGGCAAGACGACGCTCGCAGCGATCGTCGCCAACGAGATGGGAACCGCGTTCCGGGTGACCACCGGGCCGGCGCTCGAACGGCCCGGCGATCTGGCGGCGATCCTCTCGAACCTCGAGGAGCGTGACGTCTTCTTCATCGACGAGATCCACCGGCTGCCGCGGGCAGTCGAAGAGGTGCTCTACTCGGCGATGGAGGACTTCCAACTCGACATCATGGTGGGCAAGGGCCCGACGGCCCAGTCGATCCGACTCGATCTCCAGCAGTTCACCCTGGTTGGCGCAACGACCCGCAAGGGCAAGGTGACCGCACCGCTTCGCGACCGCTTCGGGTTGGAAGACAAGCTCGACTACTACAGCCACGACGAGCTCGCGGCGATCGTCACCCGCGCGGCTCGCATCCTCGAGATCGACATCGACCAGGACGCCGCTGCGATGATCGCCAGAAGGAGTCGCGGCACGCCGCGCATCGGCAACCGGCTGCTCCGACGCGTGCGGGACTACGCAGTTGCCCGCGCCGGCGGCGAGATCACTGCCGACGTGGCTGATGACGCACTCGTCGTCTACGAGGTCGACGAGATGGGGCTCGACAAGGTCGATCGTGAGATCCTCGGCGCCGTCGTCTCGAAGTTCGGCGGGGGACCGGTCGGGCTCAACACGCTCGCCATCGCAGTCGGCGAGGAGCCTGAGACCGTCGAGGACGCCTACGAGCCATTCCTCCTCCAGATGGGATTGCTGCACCGAACACCGCGGGGCCGGGTCGCTACCGACCTCACCTATCGACATCTCGGACTCGAACCACAAGGCGGAGACCAGGCCCGGCTGCTCTAGTCGACCTTCCGTTAGGCGAGGCTCTCCCCACCCAACCGAGTATTCGTTGGGTCAGTCGACCTCATCCGCTCGAAGCGGTCCCGTCATGGGCCGGTAACGTCTTGGCGATGCACCTCTCGGACTTCCAATATGACCTGCCCGAGAACTCGATTGCGCAGACCCCGGTGGAGCCGAGGGACTCGAGTTGGCTGCTCGACGCAACCACGATGCGTGATCATCGATTCTTCGATCTGCCCGTGCTGCTCGACCCCGGAGACCTCGTCGTGGTGAACAACACCCGGGTCCGACATGCCCGCCTGCTCGGACACAAACGCGACACCGGCGGGAGGGTCGAGGTGCTGCTCCTGGGAATGCTGGCCGACGGAACGTGGGAGGCACTCGTCAGGCCGGCCCGGCGTATCGCCACGGGGGTGGCCCTGGTCTTCGAACGGTTGGTTGCCACTGTCGCCTCCGATCCGGTCGAAGGGCGGATCCGCCTCAGATTCGACGACGACGCAGATGTGGAAGGGGAACTGGAGCAGTTCGGTGAAGTGCCGTTGCCGCCCTACATCTCCACACCACTCGATCAACCCGAGCGCTATCAGACGATCTACGCCGACCGAACGGGATCGGCGGCGGCGCCGACTGCGGGGCTCCATTTCACCGAGAGTGTGGTTCGGGGGCTGTCGGAGCGTTCGATCGAACTGGCGTCGGTAGAGCTTCAGGTGGGTCTCGGAACATTCCGGCCGATCGCGGTCGATGACGTGACGCAGCATGCGATGCACTCGGAGGGGTTCCACGTCTCGGAGGCTGCCTCCGAGGCGGTGGAGCGGACCAGGGAGCGGGGCGGCAGGGTCGTTGCTGTCGGCACCACCGTTGTGCGAACGCTCGAATCGGTCGCCACCGGGAACGGTCGCATCGAGCCGGGGTCGGGTGAGACCAATCTGTATCTGACACCGGGTGCGAGCTTCAACGTCGTCGACCGTCTCGTGACGAACTTCCACCTCCCCGGGTCGTCGCTGCTCGTGCTCCTGGCAGCGTTCATGGGACCCGGATGGCGGGCGGTCTATGAGACCGCCGTCCACCGCGGTTATCGGTTCTTGTCGTTCGGCGACGCGATGCTCTGTGATCGCAGATGACGTACGCCGCCGACTTCACGACCAGGACAACCGATGGATCGGCCCGAACCGGGACGCTCGATCTCACACACGGCAGGGTCGAGACGCCGACGTTCATGCCGGTGGGAACCAGAGCATCGGTGAAGGGACTGGACAGCGCAGACGTGCGAGCCGTCGGCGCCCAGATGGTGCTCTCCAACACCTATCACCTCATGCTCAGGCCCGGCGCCGAGGTCGTCGACGAGATGGGAGGGCTCCATCGTTTCATGTCCTGGGACGGTCCGATCCTCACCGACTCGGGTGGGTATCAGATCTTCTCCCTCGATCCCTCCGTGGACGAAGACGGGGCCGCCTTTCGTTCGACCTACGACGGCAGCAGAGTCCGGCTCACACCCGAGGAAGCGATGAGGGTCGAACAACTGCTCGGCGCCGACGTCGCCATGGTCCTCGACGTGCTCATCGGGCTTCCTGCGCCGCGCGAG
>JAHEIN010000198.1:0-2171 GCA_024639335.1 bacterium
CCGGCTCGAGTCCCTGATCCTCGAACAGTTCCGACACCACGTGGTTTGGCACTTCGCCCAGCACGTCGACCACGATCCGTGCCGTGCTGGCGACATCGTTGGCGAGCAGCATCTGCTGGTATCCGAGGATGTCGAAGAGGCCGACCAGGCCGGTCTTCGCTGTGACTTCAACCATGACGCGCTCCCTGACAGGTCTCGACGATCCAGCGCCTTCCTTCTTCGAACCGTACCGATTCGGCGGCGCATCCGCTGTCCTACTTCTGCCGTTCCCGATGGAGTGGAGGCGAGGCCACGAACAGCGATCGCCCTGGACGAACCCGGGCGGCAAGGCTTGAGCAGTCGTTCTCGGCAAGCGTGTCGCTCATCAACGGTTGCTTCGCAGTCCGTCGAACCGGTTGTTTCTCGTTCTGCTTGAACGAATCGTCGGCCGGTGCGAGTCGATTCATCCTGACGATCTCGTTGTCCTCGAAGGAGGTGTCGGCGGTCGAGGAGATGGTTGCCAACGAACGGGCTTCGTTTGCAGCGAACGAGTCGTCGGTGGCAGTGGCGACCACGACAAGCGGTGCCACCAGAAACGCTGCACGGGAATGATGGACCCGGCGATGAACGGCCCACAGGAGTAGGCCGACCGAGTACTACCGGAGCGCCTGGATCGGCATCATTGTCCGCAGCACACAGTCGGTCATCATCTTCCTCGCCGTCCTGACTATTGTCGCCTGACCACCTCCTTTCGGGGCGGCCTATCTGCGTCCTTGCCGACGCTGCGATTGCCTCGCCCGAACCCACTCGAACGTTCGTGGTCAGAGCACTAGCTACTTCCCCAGGAGCGGAGTGAAAGCTGCCACACCACCGCTGACAGCCCCGACGAATCCGCCACCCGGGTTCCCCCAGGCTCCTGCGAGATACAGCCCTTTGACAGGGGTCTCGTTCTGGATTCTCGTCATATAGGTGTTGTCCATCGACTGTTCGAAGCCGTAGATCGCCCCGTCCGTGTTGCCCGTGTACGCCCAACTGGTGAGAGGCGAGGCCGTCACCCCAGGCTCTCGACCCAGTCCTTGAAGCCCTCGGCGGCGTACGGCCCTCGTGACTTGAACGATCCGGTGACGTCGGCTCCGCGGCTCTCCAACCGGGCGGCCATCTTGGGCAACATCCCGCCCACCGCCGTCTTGTAGGTGCAGAACACTGCGGCCGGCTTGCCGCCGAGCTCGTCGAGACTGTCAATGAAGTCCATGGTGGCCGTGGTGGCATGTTGAAACACGACGAATAGGCCTTGACACCAGCTACCGACGCAGAGCGCGTCTGCGGCGCTCACCTCTGCAGGATCCGCGTCTTGAACAGAGCGGACAGTGCACTCGTGCCCCGCCGCCCGAGCGACTTCTGCCATCTCCTCGGCTGCCGCCCTTGTTCGCCCGGTACTGCTGTCGAAGACGATCGCTACCTTCATCGAGCCTCTCCTTGGTCGTGACCCTTGCCCCTAGGGCGTCACTCTGTACCAGGGGCTCCCAGGGTGTGCCATTCACCGGGGGCGTTGGGGTCGTTCGGTTGATTTGTGTGGTGGGCCTTCGTTGCTGAAGGTCCTCGTCGGTTCCTTCGTCGCAATCAGGCTACGAGGGGCACCCGGCACGGGCTAACCCTCTTCTACGCCGCAAGCAGCTCATCCGGGCGGTGTCGATGCCCTATCGGATCCCTGACAGTAGTACTGTTCACTTGTTGATCCCAATCTGCTTCCAGTACCGGATCATGTGCACGTCGCCTTTGTTGAAGATGTCGGACCGGTAGCCGTGTGCCAGCAGTGGATCATGCAGTGGATTGTCGGATTGGGTGACACACGGGCCTCCAAGCATGTGCATAGCTGTGCCGCCGTCCTTCACCACCCGCTCAACCTCGGCGAGCTCCGGCGCCAGGTCCCAGCCAATGGCCTGATAGGTGAGCAGTACGTCGGCGGTTCTCGCCGGCAACGGGATCGCGCTCAACAGACCATCCAGCACGAAAAGATTGCCGATCCGCAATGACGTGGCTTTCTCCCTCACGAACTTCCGGAGTGTCGCCACCGGTTCGACCGCGAACACGTGTCGAGCAAGGGGAGCCACGGCGAACGCCACGCGACCGGTGCCGGCTCCGGCATCAATCACCACCTTCCCGTCTAGAGCTACCTTCTGCGCGACGCCATC
>JAHEIN010000198.1:2271-4576 GCA_024639335.1 bacterium
GTGAGAGGCGAGGCCGTCACCTTGACCTCGATCATGGACGAGAGACCGGGAATCGCCAGCTTTTCGGCCCGCCGGATCAGGCTCTCACTCCACCGCTCCTTCTCTGCTTCGTACGCCGCCCGGTCGCCCTTAAGGTAGTCGCTTTCGAACTTGCGCCAGGGTTCCCAGCCGCTCAAATGGAAAAGCATCACGGTGGAGGTTCCGGGCCGCGAATAGCCTTCGAAGGCGTTGTCGTAAACGGTCACGCTGAACCCGGTGTGTTCGTAGTCCCCTCTCAAGCCGGCCTCGTATTCAGCCTCGGGTCCGGCACCGGTTGAGACGTGCGTGCTGTATGCGTCGGTCTTGCCCCGCAGCTCGGTATTCAGCCCGAGCCAGACAATGAAGGTGGAGACACTCGGCCGGTACGTCGAGATCCGCTCACGGTACTCGGGAGGCAACGCCCCCTCAGGCAGCAGCTTGGTGAGCGTCGTGATGGCACTTGCGTTGCTGACGACGGCCGTGGCCGGCAGAACCCTTTCGTCCGACAGTCGGACACCCGTGACGGCACCATCGGCTACCAGGATCTCTTCGGCCACCGATTCATAGACGATCTGCCCACCGGACCCTTCGACAATCTCGGCGAGCGCCTGGCTGAGTGCCTGGGACCGGGGCTTGATGTAGAAGGACCCGTTCTTCAAGTACTGGCCCGTGATACTTGCGTAATAGAACGCGGAGAGCCTCGACGGGGGGAGACCGAAATAGCTCCAGAGCCCTGACAAGGCTTCCTGAAGCGACGGGTCAGCGACGTGCTCATCCAGAAGATCAGCGAGCGTCTTGTCCCGTATCTCCCACATCTTCGGGAACTCGACTGGGAACAGCCTGAGGTCAAGCTCTCCCTTCGACCTTTCGAACCGGTCGGCCTCGTCGGCGAGGTCGACCATGTGCCGGACGAAGCCTCGGATCCCGTCCTTGTCATCAGGGAAGTGCTCGGCCAGCAAGGTGATGTAGGCCTCCGGATCACGCTGAGGGATGGAGATGTCCAGATCAGGCGTCTTCAGGCGATAGACCTCGGGCAGCTGAACCAGTTCGATCTTGTCGAGGACGCCGAGTTCGTCGAGGATCCGGGCCGCCGCGTTGTTGTTGATCGACGTTCCGTGGAGGGAGACTTCGAAGACGAATCTGCCGTCCTCTCTCCCGAACGACGCTGCATACCCACCAGGCTTGTTGTGCTGTTCGACGATCGTGACGGGTACACCGTGCCTGGCCAGCAACGCCCCACAACACAGCCCCCCGAGACCGGCCCCGATGACCACAGTTGGATGGTTCTGCTCGGTACTCATGAACTCGTACTCCTTCCGAACGCCTCGCCGTGCTTCAGCGCGGACGCGATCAAGCGGAGCCGAGGAGTTCCTTTTCGGTCCCGCACGCCGCCCGTCCATGCGCCTCCTCGTGCTTGCGCATCTGCGTGATCGGCATGGCGATGCCGTAGGTCACGAAATCGCCGCGAGGGATGATCCGGATGATGGCCGTGTCCTCGATCACGTCAGGGTCGCGTTCCTTACCCATCGGCAGGCGAGCGAACACAGACGGTGCGATATCGTCCACCTCGAGGATCTGCGCGTCGCCGCGAAAGGTGACTGTGGCCGGGGGGACCTTGATGAACGGAAGGAAGGGGACCCGCTTGGGTATCGTGACCGTCATCGACACGGCCGGGTTGGCGGTGATGTGGCGCACCTTCCACATCGACTTGTCAGTGGAGACATACAGCGATCGGCGATGGACCACGTAGCACACGCCCGCCGTCCTCGGATGACCTTTGCGGTTCACGAAGGCAAGCACGCCGAAGAACGATTGGTCCAGGGCTTCCCAGACTTGCTCGGTTGTGGGCGACATGCGATTTCCCCTTCCAGCTATCATCGGCGGTGGATGCTCAAACCTCCTTGATGAGGTCTCCGTAGGGCAGCCGGACCCTCGCTCCGTAGAGGCCCTCCGGTCGTCGGGTGCCCGCCGCGATGACCATCGTGACCTCGGCCTGATCAGGGAGGCCGAGCAACCGGCGGATACGGACCTTGTCGAGGCCGCCGATCGGGCAGGTGTCGTAGCCGTTGGCGGTCAGCGAGAGCATGAGCGTCATGGCCACGAGGGAGGACTGGGTATGGGCCCAGACCCGATGGTCGCCAGTATTCACCGGGCTTCTCACGGTCGGTCCTCTGCGGCCCCTGAACCAGAACACGACCCGACGCATCAGGTTGTCCAGGCCGAGCGCGTCGGTCTGACGGAGCCGAGGTGTGATCTTGTGGTAGTAGTCATCGACCGGTTCGGGAAA
>JAHEIN010000199.1 GCA_024639335.1 bacterium
CCCAGGCGCCGGCCGACTACACCGTCCGCAAGACGTGCTCGGGGTGCGCTGACGAGACCGTGGCGGTCCGCTCGGGCGAGGTGGTGTCGCTCGGCTCGCAAGACCTCCTGACCATCGAGCGGGTCTTCCGGCAGATCGAGGACGCCATCCGTGATGGTGCGGACGTCCAGGTCACCTTCGACGACGACCTCGGCTATCCGACCCTTCTCACCATCGATTTCGATCGGGACGATGTCGCCGAGGTCGACCTCCAATACACGGAGCTGGAGGCGATGCCGATCGTGACGACGCTCGAAGAGCTGCTCGAAGCCCGAGAGAAGTGGGAGGCGCTGGGCCTCGACGACTATCGATACCTCTTCAGAGCCGATTGCACCTGCACCGAAGAGGGAACGTTCGAAGTCACCGTCAGAGACGGTCGGGCGGTCGAGGAGCTGCCACTCGACGACGCTGCCCGCCGCTCGACGCAGATCTCTCCCGGCTCACTCGACGCAGCGTTCGCCGATCTAGAAGAGTGGTTCAGCGATTCATCGGATCTCATCGACGAGGGGATCCTCGAGGTCGATGTCCGGATGGATCCGCGATTCGGTTACCCCCGCTGGTTCAGGGTGGTGGCGGAGGGCATCGATCATGATGGTCCTCTGGCCGACCGATTCGAGATCATCGTCACCACCGATCTGATCGGGCAAGTCGAAGAGGTTGAGAACACAAGTGACGCAGAGGACCTCGATGCGCTCGACCGTGCCTACGATCGCTGGCTCGACGCCGGTCTGACGGACTACCGATACGAGATCGAGTACCTCTGCAGGTGCCCGGCAGCCGGGCGAGGGCCCTTCGAGGTCACCATCCGCGGCGGCAAGTTCTGGTCGGCGATCGCCCCACCCGACGAGGGCTTTCGAGACGGCGTGGTGTTCGATGCCATGACCATCGAGGAGGTCTTCGATGTCATCGAGGAAGCGATCCGGGCCGGAACGGATGTGGACGTCACCTATGACACGGCGACCGGCCAGCCGCTGAATGTCGTCATCGATCCGGAGGCGGTCGCGGTCGACGGCGGCTTGGCTTTCACGATCACCCCGTTGATCGTGCTCGACCCGCTCGGCTATCTCGATCTCCGAGCGGTTGCCGGTCCGCAATGCCCGGTCCAGAAGTCGCCACCGGATCCGGACTGCGCTGATCTGCCGGTCGAGGGTGCCGAGATGCTGCTGACCCGAGCCGGCTCCGATTCAGAGATTCCGGTCTTCACCGATGCGAACGGCCAGATCTCGATCGGACTCGAGCCGGGCAAGTGGATCATCACGCCCCAACCGGTCGAGGGTCTCCTGGGCACCGCCGAAGCAACGGAGATCACGATTCGGTCACAACGAACCACCGAAGTCGTCGCCGGCTACGACACCGGCATCCGCTGACTCCTACCAGCCCTGGCGCAGGTGGATGCTGGTCGGTTTTCCGCTTGCGACACTCGATCCAGAGATCGCCCGTCGACCGTCAGCCGCCTGGGTGGCCACTCATGGGCGACATCTTTCGCCACGGCCTGATCTCCCAGAAGCCTCCGGCCGAGGGGTGACGCCAGCCATCCGTCAGCTCTGCGCCGACTCGGTGAGTGTCAGCGTTGGATGGCTGCTTGCTGCTTGAGGAGGGCGGAGATCCGCTGACGCGTCACGCCGAAGAGATTGGCGATGGCTTCGATCGTCAACCCTTCGGATCGAAGGGCCAACGCCTCGGCCGCGCGAAACTCGGCGCCTGCGGTTTCGAGGACCGTCAGGTTGGCGGACAGCAACTCGACCATCCTCGGTTGCTCCTCGGCTTCGACCAGAGCGACGAGATCGTCTCCGGCGTTCAGCCGTTTTCTCAAGTTGGCGGCGCGATCCTGCAGTTGGCGGCTGCGGTCGACGTTGCTCTGGGCAGCGGATTCGATTTCGGCGAGCGCGGTGAGCAGGCGCTCGAGCGTTTCGTTCTTCTCGGCCATACGCCGAGTCAACCAGACCCGGCTCGGCCTGTCAATAGCTATGACTGCAATAGCTATTGACAACCACTGTTCCAGGGCGTATCTTTGTGGGACCGGCTGCATGGTGCAGCCCGAGATACGGAGCAATGAGATGCAAGTCGGAGTCCTCGGGGCCCTGATCGTTCTGGTGAGCCTGGCGAGTTTCGTCCTGCTCATCGTGGCACTGGTCGATCTGGTGAAACGCCCGCCACAGGCGTGGGCCGAGAGCGGACACAATCAGATCGTGTGGGCGCTGATCATCGTCTTCGTCGGGCTCATCGGACCCGTGCTGTATCTCGTCATCGCCCGTCCGGCTCTGGATGGTCGTTCCCAGGTGAACGCCGTCCCCGTCAACAGTCGGTAATCGCATTCTCGGACACACCTGGCGCCGAGCGAAACGTGCCAGAAGCGCTACGAATCAGAGACGGAACATGAATCACTCACGAACGAAGAAGTCCATGCGCCTGGCCGCACCGGCGATCGCCCTCGCGGTGTTCGCCGGTGCTTGCGCGAGCTCAGAATCCGAACCGGTGGACATCGAGAGCCTCGGGCTGGCGATCGAAGCAGAAATCCAGCCGGGAGCGACCTTCGAGGTTGCTGTCCCGGCGATAGCGGAAACGTCGGTGGTTGTTGTCTCAACACCCCCGGGCGTGACAGCATCGATCTCCGAAGGCTCTGGAGGCGAGTCGATGGTCCTGAGTGTTGCGGTTGAGCCGGACACCTCCCAGGGCGAATACAACGTGTTGCTGCGGGCGGAGCGCAACGGCGGCGACGGCGCCGAACTCGAATGGCCGTTCGCCGTTGCCGAGCCGGAGAGCGTCATGCCTGTCGAGCAGCCCGCGCCGGAGTCCCTCCGCGACGAGGTCCTCGCCGCCGTCGCGACGAAGGATGTGTACGTGCTGCGTTCGCTGTGGCCGAGCTCTACGTGGGAGAGCCTGGGTGTCCCCGTGCTCGAATCCTTCGTGGCCGGCTCCGAGGTGCCGGCGTGCAACAGGCTTGCTGACGACCGTGCCCACTGCGTCGTCTTCGAGGCCGACATTCCCCGTGCTCTCGAGATGACCATGGAGCTCGGTGGTGATGGCTGGACCATCACCGCGATGAGTTGGGAATCGACGAACTAGCTGCCATGGGCTCGCGAGCGTGATGACCGACTTCGGAAGTCGGTCGTTGCGGGTGGGCCGCGTCGACGAGGAGCGTGCGCGTACGGCCGATCCCGATCAGGTCGGGGGCGGCCCGGAGGCAGGAATCGAGCTCACTCGGATGGCTCGACGACTCTCTCGACGTCGAGGCCCAGCTGGCGGGCGAGTCGGGTGATCAGCTCGATGGCTCGATCGATCACCGTCTCGGAGTCGATCTCCTCCTGGACGGTCTCGACCGCATCGGCGAGGTTCGATTCCGCCTCGCCGTCGTTTCCGCGTATCGCTTCGGAGACCCCGTCGGCGACGTCGGAGATGATCTCCTCGGCCCCGCTGTTGGTCAGCACCTCGCGTGGTGTCTCTCGGATGAACGTCACGAAGATTCGAACCGTGTTGAACACTCCGCCAGTTTCTTCTGCCACGGTCGTGTCTGAAGCACTGGTTCCCGTCGAGGAGGGCGCGCTGGTCGCAGTGGCGGGGTCGACGGTCGTCGTGGCGGTGGGGACGGTCGTCGTGTCACCGGCGACCGGGATGGGGTCGTCGTCTCCGGCCAGCGCCACCACTGCGACAATGATCGCCACCAGCATCACGGCGATCAGCGCCGCGAACCTGCGCCTCCTTTGTGAAGGCGTCGGCTCCGAGTCGGGCGTGTCCGATGGCGCGGGCGCGGCATCGAAGGACCGGGTGGCGTCATCTCTCGGTGGAGCGGCGACCATGGTGGTGGTCCCCACCGCCGTCATCGGGGTGGGGGCGATCTTGTGGAGACGCTCGGCCAGCGTGGCGGCGGTCGGCCGCGCACCGGGCTCCTCCGACATCGCCTGGTCGATGGCAGATGACATCCCTCGGTTTGGCTGGGTCTGGCCTGTCAGCCAGGAGAGCACGGTGCCCAGCGAATAGACGTCCGCCGCCTTGCTCGGCTCACTTCCCGCCAGCACCTCTGGCGCTTCGAAGCGGGGCGTGGCCGGTCTCGAGCGGCTGACGGAGTCCAGCGAGCGGGCGGTCCCGAAGTTGGTCAGCTTTGGCCCAGTCGGGCCCAGCACGATGTTCGACGGTCTCACGTCCCGGTGGACGATCCCGGCGGCATGCAGTGCCGAGAGGCCCGAGGCCACGTCGGAGCCGAGCGCCGCAGCTCCGCCAGATGCGCCGCCCATCTCGGCGAGGGTCGGGCCATCGACGAACTCCATGACCAGGTAGGGGCCGGTGGCGTCGGTGCCGGTGTCGAAGATGGTGATGAGGTTGGGATGTGTCACGGCGGCGGCGGCCCGAGCCGCAGCTGCGAACGCCGAGGCGGTCGAGCCGCCGTCCGGCGTCGCATGGGGCCGCTTGATCGCCACGACGCGGCCGAGCCGCACGTCCTGAGCGCGCCAGACGGTGGCCATCGCTCCATGGGCGACGACGTCGAGTATCTCGTAGCGATCTTCCATGGCGACCATGGTGACACAGATC
>JAHEIN010000053.1 GCA_024639335.1 bacterium
TGGATCGCTGGGATGTCCACCGGTGGGCGGCCCACTGCCTGGAGTCGATCGAGGGCGTTGGTGATCCGGCTTTCTGATGCTCTGGCGAGGTTTGCCGGGCACCGGACGCTTCTGATCGCAACCGACTTCGACGGGACGCTCGCCGAATACGGACCCGACCTGGACGACACGGTGCCGGTGCCGGGAGGAGAACGGGCACTCAACGAGCTTGCACGCCTCTCAAACGTGACAGTCATGCTCGTGTCCGGGCGACGCCTCTCCGATCTCCTTCCACGGTTCTCCGCATTGTCCGACGAGATCGTCGCCGTGGGTGAACATGGAGCAGAGTGGCCCGGTAGGAAACCCGAGGCCCATCCGGCGATTGAATCGCTTGCTGCGGGCCTCGCCGAGATCACAGCCGGAATCGATGGTGCGATGGTCGAGCGCAAGCTGTTCGGAGTCACAGTGCGACATCGCGCAGTCGAGCCGAACCGAGTCTCACAGATCCTCGAAGAGGCGGCTGCCTACCTTCGAGAGAGCACGGCGGGTTTCGACCCCACGCCCCGAGTCGAGTTCGGTCGAGGCGTCATCGACGTCTCGCTCGTGACCACGACAAAAGCCGATGCCGTCGACTCGGTCAGGCAGTCGGTGGGCGCAGGTGCGGTGCTGTACGCCGGCGACGATGTCTCCGACGAGAGCGTGTTCGAGATCTTGGGCGACGTGGACATCGGAATCAAAGTGGGCTCCGCCCCCAGCCGTGCTGCCTACCGGGTCGCGGAGCCCCGTCAGGTGGTCTCGGTGCTCGAGGAACTCGCCTACTTTCGACAGTGACACCACGCCATCCCCAAGCTCGGTCTTTTTGGCGGCAGTTGCGTAATCCAGTCACGCTCAAGGGCCGATGCCCTCCGAGATTCGGTCGTTTTCGGGTCCCGGTATCATCGGCGGTGTGATCACCACCCGCCGACTCGCCTGGACGGCGCTCGTCTGGAACCTCGTCGTCATCCTCCTCGGTGCGCTCGTCAGGGCGACCGGCTCGGGTGCGGGATGCGGCGCATCGTGGCCCACATGTGAAGGAGTGCTCGTTCCCCAACTCGAGGGCGCCACAGCCATCGAGTTCACCCATCGCATGACCTCCGGCGTGGCGCTTCTCCTGCTCGCTTGGCTCATCGCTCGGGTGTTCCGGACCAGCCGACCCGGCCGTCCCGTGCGCAAGGCCGCAGTCCTGTCGGGAGTCGGGATCATTTCGGAGTCGCTCATCGGAGCCGTGATCGTCCTCTTCGAATGGGTCGAGAACGATGCCTCGCTCGCCAGAGCGATTTCCGTGCCGATCCACCTCGTCAACACGCTCGTGCTGCTCGCCGGACTGACGATGGTCGTCTACTGGGTCGACCGTGACCGCACTGTACGGCTGAGCCGCCCGGTCTCCCGCGCGGTGTTCGGCTTTGCGGCTGGGATGCTGCTGATCGCAGCGACCGGAGCCGTCACCGCTCTGGCTGACACGCTTTTTCCCGCTGAGTCGGTGATCGAAGGCATCGCCGAAGACTTCTCGGCCACATCCTCGTGGTTGACGCGTCTCCGCATCGTCCACCCGGTGGCTGCGATCCTCATCGGGATCGGGGCCGCCCGGTGGGTCCGCTCGAATGCCTGGGATCTCGGAGGTACAGCGGGTGTGGCGGCTCGCATTGTCGTGACGGTGGTGTTCGCCGAGTTGGTCGTCGGGGTCGTCAATGTGTGGACGCTCACACCGATCGCTATCCAGCTCTTCCACCTGTTCTTGGCGGATGTGCTCTGGATCGCCTGGGTGTGGCTCGGAGTCGATCTGCTGACCGATGAGGCCCTGACCGACGTGCTGGTGGAATAGCCGACCCCTTCTCATTGTTGGAGCGATTTCGTAGACTCAGTGTTTTGCGGGAAGTGCACACCATGGCAATGACGTATCAGGAGATGGTCGCAGCAGCGAGGGCCGAGATCACCGAGATCGACACGGCGACCCTCGAGAGCCGACTCGTTGACGGCACCGCGATCATCGACTGCCGTGAGGCCGACGAGTACGAACAGGGTGCCATCCGTGGAGCACGCCTGATCCCAAGAGGCCTGCTCGAGCCGAACATCACCATGCAGATCCCCGATCGCTCGACGCCGATCGCCATCTACTGTGCAGCGGGCATGCGCTCTGCGCTCGCCGCCAAGGCGATCCAAGACATGGGCTACACCAACGTGGTGTCGATGGCCGGCGGCTTCGGCCGATGGAAGGCCGAAGGTCGCGAGTGGTCCGAGCCGGTGACACTCACCAAGGAGCAGAAGATCCGCTACAGCCGGCACACACTCCTCCCCGAGGTCGGCGAGGCCGGACAGGCAAAGCTGCTGGACGCCAAAGTGTTGCTGATCGGCGCCGGCGGTCTGGGCTCACCCGCTGCCCTCTATCTCGCGGCGGCCGGAGTGGGAACGCTCGGCATCGTCGACTTCGACGTCGTCGACTCCTCGAATCTCCAACGCCAGATCCTCCACAACGTCGACCGCATCGGCATGCCCAAGGTCGAGTCCGCCCGAGAGACGCTCATCGCCCTGAACCCCGACGTCAAGATCCGCATGCACAACACCAGACTGTCGGCGGACAACATCATCGAGATCATGTCGGAGTACGACATCGTCGTGGACGGTGGAGACAACTTCCCGACCCGGTACCTGATCAACGATGCCTCGCTCCATCTCGAGATCCCGGTGGTTCACGGTGCGATCTTCCGTTTCGAAGGCCAGGCGAGCGTCTTCAACCCATATGAGGGGCCCTGTTACCGCTGCCTGTTTCCCCAGCCCCCGCCTCCCGACCTGGCGCCGTCGTGCGCCGAAGCCGGGGTCCTCGGGGTGCTGCCGGGCATCGTTGGATCCATCGAGGCGATGGAGGCCATCAAGCTCATTCTCGGAATCGGTGAGCCGCTCGTGGGCAAGCTCCTCACCTACGACGCACTGGAACAGGAGTTCCGCCAGCTCAAGCTGCGCCGGAATCCCGAATGCCAGGCATGCGGAGACCGTGAGCAGCCGCCGGCGATCGTCGAGTACGACGACCTGTGTATGCCGGCCGGAACGGTCGCCCGCACGAGCTGAGCGCCTTCCGGCCCCACCACACCGTATCCCCGGCTCGGCCATCCGCGCTCGCTCCAGGAGCTCCCATGAATTCGCATTCTCACACTGAACCCACCGTTGACGTAAACGTGCCTCGATTCAATCAGGCGGTCGTTGCAGCGCTGACCGCCCTCGGCTTCGTCCTCCAGCAGCCATGGTTGGTGGTTGTGACCTTCGCCATCCTTGCAATCTCTTGGTCTGCCGGGCCCGCGGCGGCTCCACTGACCCAGCTGTACGTTCGGTTCATCCGGCCCCGGATCCAACCTGGGGGGCCCAGCGAGTTCGAACCGGCGGCTCCTCCCAGGTTCGCCCAGCTGATCGGGGCGGCGTTCCTCGGCGTGGCGTCGTTCTCGCTCGTAGCTGGTTGGGAGGCGGCAGGGTGGACGTTGACGCTGATCGTCACCGCCCTCGCAGCGCTGGCTGCAGCCACTCGGATCTGCGTCGGCTGCATGCTCTACGAACGGGCGGCCACGCGATGATCTGGCGTCTCACAATCGTGATTGCGGTCATTGCAACGGCATGGCTGTTGATCCGCATCTGGGAGCGACGGCCTGTGTCAGCGGACCGATCGTTGCCATCCGGGCTCACCTTGGTCACAGGGGTGGATTGCAGGTTGTGCCCCCTGGCCGTCGCCGCCGCCGATGACGCCGGTATCCCCGTGTCGGTGGTCGACATCTCCGAAATGGCTGACTCCAGCATCAGATCACTGCCCACTGCGTTGGTCGCCGACCGACGCGGCATGGTGGTCGCTCGGAGATCGGGACGGTCGGCGATCGGAGCGATGGACGAGTTGATCTCGTTGGCACGGCGTGTGGCATGACCACTCGTCTGGCAGCCGGGATGCGGGAACAGATGATCAAACACGCCTATGCCTGTCATCCCGAGGAGTCCTGCGGGCTGCTCGCAGGGCCGAGCGATGGAGACGTTCAGTTGGTGTTCCCTACCACGAACATCCTCCGCTCGTCGACCAACTACACCATCGATCCGAGAGAACACCTGTCGGCGATCCGAGAGGCCGACGCAGCCGAAATGGAAATCATCGGGGTATTCCACTCACACCCTCATACGGTTGGCTACCCATCGGTCACGGACGTGAGCCTTGCACCAGATCCGACATGGGTGTATCTGGTCGTGGGTATGGAGAATTACGAATCGCCTTCGGTGCGCGGGTTTCGGATCAGGGACGGCGAAATCACAGAAGAAGTACTCGAATTCGAGGAGAGCATCACATGACCACAATCAACCTCCCAACCATCATGCGTCAACACACCGGTGGCGCCAAGAAGATCACTGCCAGTGGGCGGACTGTCGGTGAGGTCTTCTCTGCCGTCGGGCACGACTATCCGAAGCTCGGGGAGCAACTCACCAGCCCCGAAGGCGGCTTGCCGGTGTTCGTGAATGTGTTCCTCGACGACGAGGACATCCGGTATCTCGACGGCCTCGACACGCCCGTGGACGAGCGATCGGACATCACGATCCTTCCTGCCGTAGCCGGAGGGTGACGATCCAGACCTCCCTCCGGGAAGACCTCACTCGCTACGGCGTCACCCCGACCCCTCTTCTCGATCTGAGCGCATTGGCGCCGGAACCCATCACGCTGTACGGAAAGGCGGAATGGCACCTTCCCACCGGTTCGCTCAAGGACCGGATTGCCGCTTCCATGATGGCTCGCGCGATCAGAGAAGGGCAGATCGACTCCGCCACCAGACTCTTGGAACCGTCTTCGGGAAACACCGGGATCGCTTTGGCCCGGATCGCTGCGATCGAGGGGGTGCCGCTGACGGTCGTCGCTCCTGACAACATCTCCTCCGAGCGGATCGACCTTCTCAGCGCATACGGCACGGAGCTCGTCTACACACCGGGAGACGAAGGGTCAAACGGCGCCGTTCGTCATGCCGAGAATCTGGCCGGCGAGGGCGGGTTCCTGATGCTCCATCAATACGAGAACCAAGGAAACCCCGGCGCCCATGAGCTGACCACCGGGCCCGAGCTCATCGAACAGACGCGTGCCCTCGGTCACGAGCGGATCGACGTGTTCGTGGCCACTCTCGGCACCGGGGGAACGCTCACCGGTGTTGCTCGATCGATCAAGCCGGTCCTACCGGACGTGCGCGTGGTCGCTGCCGAACCGCCGTCCGGTGAGCTGATCTCCGGGCTCCGTTCGCTCGATGACGGCTACATCCCCCCGATCTTCGACCCGTCTCTACTCGACGGGAAGATCCTCGTTCGGACGAGAGACTCGATCGCCATGACCCGCCGCATCATGGCAGAGACCGGATGGTTCGTGGGGCCGTCGGCCGGAGCAGCGGTCCACGCCAGCCTCAAGGTCGCAGCCCGACTCGAGCCGGGCTCCGTCATCGTGACCGTGCTGTGTGACGCCGGCTGGAAGTACCTGTCGACTGGAGTCTTCACCGGGACCGTCGACGAGGCGACCGACCAGGTGCTGGGCAAGACACTCTGGTAGACGGCGTTTCAGGTTTCACGTCGCTGTGTCTCGGTGCACACGCCGAACGCGCTGCGTGTCTGAATGGGTGGGTACGCTGAGCCCACATGTCTGATGAGGTGTATGGGGGGATCGAAGCAGGGGGGACGAAGTTCGTGTGTGTCGTCGGAAACGGCCCCGATGGCATCCTCGAACGACAACGTGTCCAGACCACCGATCCCTCCACAACGCTGGCGGAATGCCTCGAGTTCTTCGATCGGCAGAGTGCGATCCATGCCTTGGGAATCGCGTCATTCGGACCACTCGAGCTGCGGCCATCGCACCCCGAATTCGGGCACATCACCGAGACACCCAAGCCGGGTTGGGACCGAGCCGATCTCCTCGGGCCGTTCGCCGATCGGCTCGGAGTCCCGGTGGCGATCGACACAGACGTCAACGCGGCGGCTCTCGCCGAAGTGCGCTGGGGGGCTGCCAAGGGACTTCGCAACGCCGTCTACGTCACGGTCGGCACCGGCGTCGGAGGGGGAGCCGTCATCGATGGGCGGCCCGTGTCCGGCCTCATCCACCCTGAGATGGGGCATGTATCGATCCCACGGCTTCCGAATGATGAGTTCCCGGGAATCTGTCCATTCCACGGCGACTGCTTCGAGGGGCTCGCCTGCGGTCCGGCGATCGAAGCGAGATGGGGTCGGCCCGCCGAAGCGGTCGAAGACGTCGAAAGCATGGTCGACATGGAAGCGGCCACGATCGCTGCGGGCTTCCGCCAGATCGTGTACGTGCTCGCCCCGGAGCTCATCGTTCTGGGAGGTGGTGTGTCGAAGCTGCCCCGTATCCATGAGAAGGTGAACGCAGCGCTCGTCGACCAGATGTCGGACTACGCCGTCATGGCCGAGCATCAGTCGGACTTCGTCGTTCCGCCGGGGCTCGGCGACGACTCCGGTGTCGCCGGCGCGCTGGCCCTCGCCATCGATGCCTGCTGACGGGAACTCTGCGACGCTCACCGTCGTCTCATCGACATGAGGGGCCGACGGGTCGTTGCGTCCGTGATGGCGGCGCTGCTCGTGGGGGCGGCGGCGCTGCCGGCTGCAGCAGACGCGATGGATCCCGGCGAGCGATCAAACCTCGTCTCGCATCTTCAACGTGAGCTCGCAGAGCACGGTTTCTATCGCGGACCGTTCGACGGTGAGTACGGGCCGATGACCAGCCAGGCGGTCATGGCCTTCCACAAGCACCTGGGACTCGAGCGCAGCTTCAGCTGGCAACCCGACGACTGGCGCTACCTCCAAGACCTCCAGCCGGTCGCCTACGGTGGCGAGCGGACGATCGATATCGACCTCGATCGCCAGCTGCTGTACTACCACCGGGGACCGGGCGACGTGTGGATGATCCCGATCAGCTCCGGCAACGGAGAGCGTTTCGTCAACAGCCGCGGGCGTCTCGTGACCGCCCGGACACCACAAGGTGAGTTCAGGCTGCGGAGCCATGTGCCCGGCCTCAGGGTGAGTTATCTCGGGGCGCTCTGGAAACCGTGGTACTTCTACGGCGGCTACGCAATCCACGGTTCCTCTTCGGTTCCTGCCTATCCGGCCTCCCACGGATGCGTCAGGGTCCCGAACTGGGAGGCGGATCGGTTGTCGACCGAGCTCGCGCTGGGTCTGGCCGTGACGGTGGGGCGCAGCGGTGGCGTTGAGCCTCCACTACGACACGAACGCACTCAGCCTCTGGATCGGGATCTGTTGATGTTGATGGCTGAGTGAGCCGGCTCAGCCCTGCAACAGGCTGGTGAGGTCCTCGAGTGAGGAGACCGGTCGGTCGCACACGAAGTCCCTGCAGACGTACGCCAGTGTGTTGCCTTCGGACCACCTCCCTTCGAGAAGCGGGATCGAGGTGTCGTCGTCGATGGATACGGCAACGGCGAGGCCCGGATGGAAACCGGCCCAGATGGCGTCGGCCAGTCGATGGGCGTCAGGACCCACGATCGCGACCTCTCGCATCCCATCGAGATGAGAGGCCGCCACGGCCAGCAGATGCCCGGCGGCACTCGGGTACCGATCGATCAACAGGCCACCTGCGGACAGGATGGCTTCGCCCTCGGCTCTCCTTGCCGGGGCACCTTCGTAGGCGGCCAGCAGCATCAGCGCCTCCGACATCAGGGAGTTACCCGACGGCAACGGGTTGTCCATCTGATCTTTCTTCCGGCTGATCAGCCGTTCGGCATCGCTTCCGGTGCTGAACAGGGCGCCGCCCGACTCGTCGCCGAACAACTCGATCGCCTCCTCGGTGAGCCGCTTCGCCGACTCATACCAGCCGATCTCGCCGGTTGCCTGATAGAGAGCAAACAGGCCGGTCGCCATGGCGGCGTAGTCCTCGAGGAAGGCCTTTGTCGTGGCCCGGCCCTGCGACCAAGACCGCAAGAGCCGGCCCTCGCCATCGACCATCTGATTCAAGACGAACTGGGCACACATCCGGGCGTCTGCCAGATGGTCGGCGTTTCCCAAGACGGCGCCTGCCTCGGCCAGCGCCCTGATCGCGAGCCCGTTCCACGACGCAACGACCTTGTCGTCGAGCGATGGCGGTACCCGCACGTCCCGGATCTTGCCGAGCGCGGCGATGGCTCGATCGACTGCTTCGTCCACGCGCTCCACATCGACTCCCATCGCCTCGGCGACCTCGTTGTGGCCGGCGGCGCGATGAAGGATGTTCTTGCTCTCGAAGTTGCCGCGTTCGGTCACGCCGAAGACCCGAGTTGCGATGTCGGAGTCGTCCCCGGTCGCATCCAGGAACTCCTCGTAGCCGAAAACTGCGAACTTGCCTTCCTCGCCCTCCGAGTCGGCATCCTGGGCCGAGTAGTAGCCGCCATCCGGGTGGCGGAGATGCGTGTTCATGTAGGCGATCACCTCGTCGGTGATCGTCCACAGCGACGGATCGCCGAGCACCTGGCCTGCTCTGAGATAGATCCGGGCGAGCTGGGCGTTGTCGTACAACATCTTTTCGAAGTGGGGGACGAGCCACTCGTCATCCACCGAGTACCTGGCGAAACCGCCGATCACGTGGTCGTAGATGCCGCCCCGAGCCATTTTGATCAGCGCCTGCCTCAAGACCGGCCGAGCCCGATCCGCCCACGGACGGTCGGCGACGCGCAGGAGGAACTCGAGGACAGGCGGTTGGGGGAACTTGGGAGCGCCGCCGAATCCGCCGTTGATCGGATCCGCCGAGCGAATGACTTGCTCGTACGCCCGGCGCACGCTGTCCTCGGTAGGCGCCGAACCGGCAGGAATCTCCCGATTGATGGCCACGGTGAGTTTCTCTGCCTGTTCCGTGATCGAAAGGCGGTCGCTATCCCATGCACGGGTGACCGAATCGAGCACGCGAATGAACGAGGCGATGCCCTGACGATCCTCCTTCGGGAAATAGGTCCCGGCGAAGAACGGCTCTCGCTCGGGCGTCAGCCAGACCGTCATCGGCCATCCACCTCGGCCCGTGAGAGCCTGGACCGCCTCCATGTACACGGCGTCGACATCGGGTCGTTCCTCCCGGTCTACCTTCACATTGACGAAGTCCCGATTCATGACCTCGGCGGTGGCGGCGTCCTCGAACGATTCGTGCGCCATGACATGGCACCAATGACAGGCCGAGTACCCGACCGACAGCAGAATCGGCACGTCCCGGCGTCGGGCCTCGTCGAAGGCCGCTTCGCCCCACTCCCACCAGTCGACCGGGTTGTCGGCGTGCTGGCGCAGATACGGGCTGGTCGATTCGGCGAGACGATTCGGCATCCCGCCAACCTACCTGTTGCCGTTGCCTGCTCTCGCTGCGCATCGCCGCTTGATGTTCGTATCGGCCTGGCGGCCTCCCGATCGCTCGATGGCCTGCGGCCGCTTCCTAGCCAAACGGCTCGTGAAGGACGAGGGTGCTCGACTCCGCGTCCACGGAATCGCAACGGGGGCTTGGGGCGTGCGGATCACATCCTGCGTCGGTGCGAGGCCCCCGGGTCGAGCGCCGAGGCGCAATGCGAGCGCCGGCGAGCGAGCATCCAGCCGCAGTGCGCCCACCTCGCGGGACCATCAACGCAAGACCGCCGGTGGCGTGGGAGGGGCCACGGCCACCGACGGCGGTGGAGTGGGTTGTGTGTGCCGAACCACCGGCGGGGACTCGTCCCCACCCACTCTTGGTTGAGACGTTGACAGATGCTCCTGGGTTCCCTGGTTTCTGGATTGCTTTCAGCGGGTAGAAGGGCTGTCGGAAGAAATACCCACAAGACAGGGTTGTTGTGGACAAGTCTCGGGAAAAACCTGGGGAAACCTCGGTTGGACGCCCTTGGCGTCTGCTCTCTGGCGCCCTGTTGGCAACCGCCCGGCCGAGTAAGGGGTTCACATGACGAAGGACATCTGGCATATTGTGGCACGGATCGCCGTAACGATGACCGCCCCCCTGCCGACGGGCCTCATCGGCCCAACAGGCGACCGTGGCGACGATCGAGGAGAGCGACTGTGGTGACACCGACTCGGAACAGTGTCGTCAGTAGATTGACCGACGAACGCGGCCGCCTCACGACGGACCTTGTCTCGCAGTATCTGACCGCCATCGGCGAATACGACCTTCTGACAGCGGATCAGGAGGTGGAGCTCGCACAGATGATCGAAGCTGGCGAAGGTGCACTGGCGCGCCTGGAACAATCCGACCACTCCTCCAAGAAGGAAGAGCTCGAGTTACGTCGTATGGAGCGGAAGGGTCGGGAATCCAAGGACGCATTCCTCACTGCCAACCTTCGCCTCGTGGTCGCGAACGCTCGCCGCTATGCCAACACCTCGGGGATAGATTTCCTGGACTTGATACAGGAAGGGAATCTCGGTCTGATTCGGGCCGTCGAGAAGTTCGACTGGCGTAAGGGATTCAAGTTCTCGACTTATGCCACTTGGTGGATCCGCCAGGCGATCACCCGGGCGATTGCCGACAAGTCCCGCACAGTCCGTATCCCCGTGCATCTGCACGACACGTTGGCGGCGGTGCGAGCCGCTCAATCCAGCCTCAAGGCGGAGTTGGGTCGTGATCCCAGGCCCGAAGAGATCGCGGAAGAAGCCGGTGTGACAGTGGATCGGGTGGAGCTGGCGCTCGGGGTCGCCGACACCGTTTCCCTCGAACAGCCAATCGGAGAAGACGGCGCACAGCTGGGCGATTTCATCCAGGACGAAGAGGCGGCCGATCCGGTGATCATCACCGAGGAGATCGACGTGGCCAATTCCTTGCGCACATCGATCGATCGGTTGCCGCAGCGTGAGGGACGCATCCTGGCGCTCCGATATGGCTTCTACGACGGCGTTCCCCGCACCCTCGAAGAGATCGGGGAGGAGTTCAGCCTCACACGTGAGCGAATTCGCCAGCTCGAGAAGCTGGCGCTGTGCCGGCTTCGGCACCCGAGCTTTGGGATCCGCGAGGCCGACCTGATCTGATCGCCGGGTTTCCACCACCATTTTGAGGGGTGGCTTCCGATCTCCGTGTAAGGTTCCCCGCCTGTGACAGCAACGCTTGCGACCCTGCGCGTGGATACCGAGTACCGGAGGCGACTCTTCGGGATGCTCTTGTTCGTCTCGTCTGTCCTGTTGATCTGGGGACCGGGTCTGGCCGTCGCTCAGGAGGGCGGTGAGAGCGTAGGCACCCGGCTCCGCTTCGAGAACGTGGATGGAGATCGCATCCCGATCGAAGGAGGTCGCGTAACCGTCGCCACTCTCGACGGTGAAGCCGTGGCCGAAGGCCTCTCTGATGCGGAAGGAAACGTCGAGATCCCCGTGCCCGGTCCCGGCACCTACGTTCTCACCCTGGATGTCGAGACGCTGCCAGAAGGCGTGGTCTTGCGCGACCCCGACCGCCTCTCCACCGAGACGCAGGTGCTCGAGGGGCAGACGGGCCGGACCATCTTCGCTCTCATCGCAGGGGACGTGACGCTCGACACCGACGAAGGCGTTTCGTTCCGGCAGATCCTCCAACTTTCCGTGGAAGGCCTCAAGCTCGGCCTGTTCCTCGGTATGGGCGCGATCGGATTGTCTCTCATCTTCGGGACGACCGGGCTGGTCAACTTCTCCCACAGCGAGATGATCGTCTGGGGCATGCTCGTGGCCTATTTCTTCAATTTCTATGGTTTTGCGGGGTTCCTCGGTTTCATGGCGAACTGGCCGGCGCCGTTCGGCGCGGGAGTCAATCTGGCGTTCGCAGCGCTCTTCGCAATCGCCGGTGGCGCTGGGCTCGGATACGCGATGGACAGATGGATCTTCCTGCCGCTTCGCGAGCGCGGCGTCTCCCTGATCTCCCAGATGGTCGTCACGATCGGTCTGTCGCTGATCTTGCGGTATGTGTTTCTGTTCATCTTCGGCGGATCTCCCAGGTTCTTCGCCGACTTCACCGCTCAATCGGCAATCACAATTGGGATCGTCGACATCACTCCAAAGGATCTGATCACTGCGGCGCTATCGATCATCATCCTCCTCGGAGTCGGGCTGCTTCTTCTCAGGACGAAGCTCGGGAAGGCGATGCGAGCCGTGGCCGACAATCGAGATCTGGCCGAGTCTTCCGGCATCGACGTTCAGCGTGTGATCCGCAGTGTCTGGGTGCTCGGCGGCTCACTCGCCGGACTGGGAGGAGTCTTCATCGGCCTCAGCGAGCAGGTGAGCTGGAACATCGGCTTCCGGATGCTGCTGTTGATCTTCGCCGCAGTCGTGCTCGGGGGGCTGGGCACCGCTTTCGGCGCCCTTGTCGGTGCTCTGGTCGTGGGAATCGGCATCCAGGTGTCGACGCTGTTCATCCCCACCGAGTTGAAGAACGTCGGTGCGCTCGCACTGCTGATCCTGGTGCTGGTGTTCAGACCTCAGGGCATCCTGGGCCGAGCCGAGAGAATCGGGTAGGTACGCCATGTCCCTTGCTGCCATCGATTGGGGTTTCATTCTCACTCAGTCCGTCACTCAGGCGTTCGACTTCAACGCCGTGGTGTACGCGCTCGCAGCGATCGGACTGAACATCCACTTCGGCTACGCCGGTCTGTTGAATTTCGGTCAAGTCGGCTTCGTTGCCATGGGTGCCTACGGCATGGGTCTCTCCATCACTCTGTGGCAGCTCAACCCGTTCCTCGCAGTGGTTGTCGGAATGATCTTCGCTGCCATCTTTGCCCTCATCCTCGGGCTCCCCACGTTGCGACTCCGATCGGACTACCTCGCCATCGTGACGATCGCCGCGGCGGAGATCGTGCGGCTGATCGCGCGTTCCACCGTGATGCGCCCGATCACACGCGGCGCCGAGGGCCTCAACGAATTCATCGGCCCGTTCCGCGACCTCAGCCCGTTCTCACCAGGCCAGATCTACGGGATCGGCCCGATCGAATGGCGGGGCTCGCAGTTCTTCGCGGTCGTTGTCGGGTGGATACTCGTCGCTCTTTCATTGCTGCTGGTCGCACAATTGATGCGCTCACCGTGGGGGCGGGTCGTGAAGGCCATCCGTGAAGACGAGGACGCCGCCAGAGCGCTCGGCAAGAACGCCTACTGGTACAAGCTCCAGGCGCTCATCCTCGGTGGCGTCATCGGCGGACTCGGTGGGATGGTGCAGGCCTTGGGAAACGCCACCGTTCAGCCCGACTTCTTCGTTGCCCCACTCACCTTCTTCTTCTGGCTCGTGCTGATCCTGGGCGGGGTCGGTCGGGTCTGGGCACCGGTCTTCGGGGCGGTCGTCTACTGGTTCATGATCACCTTCATCCAGAACACCGGCCGTCAGTTGGTCGACGAGGGCCTCATTCCCACCTCGATCATGGACACCAGCCAAATCGATCAGATTCGCTTCTGGATCGTGGGAGCGGCCCTTGCCCTTTTGATGGTTTTCAGACCTCAGGGCTTCTTCGGCTCGAGGGAGGAGATGGCTCTTGACGCCCGTTGAGCAGCTCGCCGACGTCGCTCCTGAGCCCGGCGTCTCCAAACCCGACCCGATCCTCGTCGTGGACGACGTATCTCGCGCCTTCGGCGGCCTCAAGGCGGTCGATGTCGACCACCTCGAGGTCCAGCGTGGAGTGATCACGGCTCTGATCGGCCCCAATGGTGCGGGAAAGACCACCTTCTTCAATCTGTTGACCGGTTTCGACCAGCCCGATTCCGGGACCGCCGTGTTCGACGGTGAGATCGCATCGGGGAAGTCGTCGCACGAACTCGCCCGCAAGGGCATGGTCCGCACCTTCCAGCTGACGAAAGCCCTGACCAAGCTCTCCGTGGTCGAGAACATGAAGCTGGGAGCCACACACCAGAGAGGCGAGCACTTCTTCGCAGCGCTGGTGTCGCCGTTGTGGAACGCCCAAGAGCGCGATATCGAGTCGAGAGCCGACGCGCTGCTGGAGCGTTTCAAACTCGACCACATGCGCGACGAATACGCCGGAACCATGTCGGGTGGCCAACGCAAGCTGCTCGAGATGGCCCGCTCGCTCATGGCAGACCCGACCCTCGTGATGCTCGACGAGCCGATGGCCGGCGTCAACCCGGCGCTCACGCAGTCGCTGCTCGAACATGTCAAGAGCCTCCGGCACGAGGGCATAACCGTGATGTTCGTAGAGCACGACATGGACGTGGTTCGGGACATCTCCGACTGGGTCGTTGTCATGGCCGAGGGTCAGATCATCGCAGAGGGCCCGCCGGACACCATTGGGAGCAACCAGCAGGTGATCGATGCCTACCTCGGCTCACACCACGACTCGGCTCTCGACCTCGACGCCGGACTGCTGGATGAGGAGAAGCCATGACTGAGCCGCTGATCGTCATCGACAACGTGGTCGCCGGCTACACGCCGGGCGTTCCCATCTTGAACGGGGTGAATCTCGAACTCGCTCCGGGGGAGCTCGTCGGGATCATCGGCCCGAACGGGGCCGGCAAGTCGACGATGCTCAAAGCGCTTTTCGGCCTCATCACGGTCACGAGCGGCGATGTGACCTACAAGGGCGACGACATCATCAAGCTCAAGGCTCACGAGCTCGTCGAACGCGGTATCGGATACGTGCCGCAGAACAACAACGTCTTCCCCAGCCTGACCGTGGAAGAGAACCTCGAAATGGGTCTCTACCTCCGGCCTGAGAAAATCAATGAGAGGATGGCAGTCGTCGGGGACATGTTCCCAAGGCTGGCCGAGCGAATGAAGCAGCGTGCAGGCTCGCTCTCGGGCGGTGAGCGTCAGATGCTCGCAATGGGTCGGGCACTGATGATGGAGCCCGAGGTGCTGCTGCTCGATGAGCCGTCTGCCGGCCTGTCTCCCGCCCTTCAAGACGAGGCCTTCATCCGTACCAAGCAGATCAATCGCAGCGGCGTTGGGATCATCATGGTCGAGCAGAACGCCAGCCGCTGCCTCCAGATCTGCGATCGGGGCTACGTGCTGGATTCGGGCCGCAACGCCTACACCGATACGGGCGACAACCTCCTGAAGGACCCGAAGGTCATCGAGCTCTACCTGGGAACCCTCACCCAGGCCCACTGAGTCTCTTCCGGCCGACTGACGGACGGGTGAGTTGGGAGTCTGAGGGAGCCACGAGTCCATTACAGGCGCCGGTCGGCCGGGGCCGCCGCACGCGTGGAGCGCTGTCGGGTCGACGCCATGAGCCCTGCCCAGCGGCGGCCGTAGGAGCCGGGCCGTTCCGACTACAGAGGGCACTCCGGGTGATACGCGGCGGCAGCGACTCCAATACAGCTGGAGTGGAGGACCGTTCTCGGGTCAGCCACCTCGAGAGCATCGCTCCCTGCGACATCACCCGCTGACCCAAGAACACGCTCACCCCCACCCTCGCGCGATCTGCAGCTGCGGTCAGCCTTCGGCTATCGGCTACCAATCCAGGTGTCCACGGTGGTCGAGGCGACGACGCGGCCGCGGTGGACGACGGTTCGACCGGCCGGCTGATCTGCAATGGCCGCCCGGATCGATGACGCGTCGATCGCCACGAAGTCGGCGGGCGAGCCCGGTCGGAAGTCGAGCAGGGGCCGGCTTGCGATCGTCCGGATCTCGTTTGTGACCATCTCGAACGCCTCGTCAGGAGTGCGGTGGCAGACGGCTACGAGGAGGCTGGCCGTTTCCAGTGGGTCACATCTGCCAATCGAACAGAAGGGGTCCTGACAGTTGTCGGCGCCACCGCCGACGGTCACGCCGGCAGCCGTCATGGTTTCCATCCCGAGCGTTGCCCGCGGAGGAGCCTGAAAGCGGTCCCTCGCCTGGAGATAGAGATTGGTGCGAGGGAGGGCGACGACGCTGATGTCGGCGTGTGCCAGTGCGGCCGCGATCTCACGCTGTTCTTCTTCGGGCTTCAGCCCGTGGCTGACGCAGTGTGAGGCGTTGACCGTACCCTCCAGCCCGTGGCGGATCACGGCCTCGGACAGGTCGCTGAGTGTGTTGTATGCGGGGTCGAGTACCTCGTCGACATGGAGGTCGACGTGGAGGCGCGTCTCGACGGCGAGGTTCAAGAGATGATCGATCGCGGACCCTGGGTCGTCTTCGAGGTGCGGGGCGCCACCGATCACGTCCGCGCCCAACTCGATCGCCCGATCGAGAATCCTTCGCCCCTCCGGTCCGTCGGGTCCTGTCAGCGGATACGCCATCGCCACGACCTCGAGGTCACACAGGGGCTCCACGGCGTCACGTACCGCAAGCAGCGATCGGACCGCCTTGAGCCCTGCGTAGATGTTGGTGTCGGCGTGTGATCGAATGAGTGTCGTGCCTGACGCCACGAGGCGCTCAACGGTGCGAGTGGCCCGGTCGATGACGTCGTCTTCACCGATCGTCGTCCAGCCCATCCTCATGACCTCGATCGCCCCGAGGAGATCACCCGTCGGATTGGGGAACCGGTCCGCCAACATCGACTTGTCGAGATGGGCGTGTGGTTCACCCAACGCAGGCAGCACGAGGCGGCCACCGAGATCGATCTCGGTGGCAGTGTCGCCGGCGTCGGATGTGAACGCCCCGCCTCTGGCGTGCAGGTCCACTGCACTGCCGTCGGGGAAAGTGCCGTTGACGAAGCGCGTGGTCACGGTTGTACGGGATGTCGTTCGAAGACGGTCAGCACAGCGCAACGCTACCGGAGGGAGGCGCCCGTCGGCGCCCCCCTCCAGCGGTATTCGATGGCTCGTCTTCGATGCTTTCAGCGGCCGATCGAGGGGTCGATGAACTCGTTCGTCACGAGGTCACTAGCCGACAATCCGCCGGGCACGTTGAAGGCAGGGATGCCGGCGACTTGTCCGATGATCGTGTCGATCCGGTCGAGATCGAAGTCGCCCAGTGTGTCGTTGTTGCCGTTGGCCACGATTCCCAGCGAGTCCATCATCGCAACCGTGCTGGCGACGCTGTCCTCGGTCAAGACCCAGAACGAGTTCAGGTCGATGACGGCCTGGAGGATCGCAGCGTTGGTGGCGGTGGGATCGTTCTGGAA
>JAHEIN010000054.1 GCA_024639335.1 bacterium
CGATCGTCGACCCGGGCGAGACCTTCCGTCCAAACGAGACACTGCCACGGTGGGAAATGGCCGCATGGCTCGATGCGACGCTCTCCTGGGTTCAGGATCGATACGCCGACCCGCCGACCGTCTTCGTGGACACGGACGGCTTGGACGCGGTCGACAGCATCAACGCCATCCGTCAGGTCGACATCACCCGCGGAATCGGGAACGACCGATTCGATCCGTTCGGCGCCGTCCCACGGTGGCAGATGGCCCTGTTCCTCACACGCACGTACGAGGCCGCCGGCAACGAATTGCCCGAGGCGACAGAGCGAGGATTCGCCGACATCGCAGGAGCGACGCCGGAGGTCCAGGCGGCGATCAATCAGCTGACGGCGCTCGGGGTCACCCGGGGCACCGGCCCGGCCTCCTTCTCACCCGACGAGGCGGTGACGCGAGAGCAGATGGCCTCGTTCGTTGCACGCCTGCTCGAGCGGATGTGGGTGTTGCAGCCCGTGACCGACACCTGTGACACCGCAGTTCTCCCGATCCGCTGCTCGGGATCGATCATCGAGGTCTCACCGCCGGTGGACCTCCGGGTTCGGGTGCCGGTGTTCATGGCCGAGCACGTCGGAGATCTCGATGTCGCCGAGGCTCTCTTCGCAGATCCCGGCACCCGCATCGACCTGTTCGTGGACGGGACCCCGCTCTTTGTTCGGTCCACCTCCCGCCGTCACACTGGAGCCGTCTATCGATACTGGGAGGGTTTGATCCCCGCGGGAGCAAGAGGTCAGGTGACGGTTGAAGCGCACACCTACTTGCGAGGCACACCTACGACCATCCGGGTGATCGTGGTCGAGTTCCGTTAGACGGTTGCTGCCGTGCCGGGCTCGGAAACGGTCAGACGCAGCACCATGAGCGCCAACAGATCCACGACCACGGCCGCCGCGGCATTGGCACCGAATCCGATGGACGTGAACAGGACTGGACCGACGGCGCCGGCCAATGATCGGCCCAGGCTGATGGCCACCACCAGCCATGCCAGATAGCGACCGCGGCCTCCAGGCACGAGCTCTGATGCGAGCGGGAAACTCGACACGATCAGGAACTCGAAGCCCAGGAACGCAACGAGCGCACCGCCGACCCCGAGAAGGACGGACGCCCCCGACAGGCCCATGATCGCGTAGCCGGTCGCATTGATCACGATCCCGATGCCCACCGCCCGCTTCTTGCCGAGCCGGTCGGTGAACAACCCCGTCGAGAACGCACCAGTCAACTCGGCGACGCCGATGAGCGACGCCAACCCGGCGATGCCGACGAGGGCGATGGCGAACGAGTCCTCGAGCCACGCACCCAGCACCACAGTGGTGAACTCGCCTCCGGCCGAGAACAGCGTTGCGACAGCCAGCAGCCCGATCGCCGAACGGTCGAGTGACAGGCGTCCCCGCTCGGCCATCTCGGCGTGGTCTTCGTCCAACAGGACCAGCGCACCCAGCAGCGAGGCGCCGACGATCACGGCGACGACCCCGTAGGCGGTCTCCCAGCCACTGAGGGAGATCAGCCATCCCACGACGGGTGCGCCGATCAGGAAGCCTCCCGCCCAGGTGGTCTCGAACGCTGCGAGCCATCGGGCTCGAGATTCATAGGGGACGCGGTCCGACAGGTATGCCTGACCCGACACGTCGAAGACGGCTTTACCGAGTCCCATGAGCACGAACCCGACCAATACACCGGCGTACACGCCGACGACGGCGGCGATCCCCGAGCCGAAGCTGAAGATGGCGAGCCCAACGAGGACCATCCCTCGGCGGTCGTAGCGCCTGCCCGCCGTCACGATCGCCGGGGTGGCCATCGCCGCAGCCGACCGAGCCGCCACCAGCACCCCGGCCGACTCGAGCGGGACTCCCAAGCCGCGAGCGATCACGGGAAGGAAGGGAGACACCAGCCGATGGCCGGTGTTGATCACCAACCGCGCGGCCGTCAGGAGTCCGAGCGCAATGATCAATGGGCGTTGCTTCATGGCACCTCGGAGAAGGGCTGTGAGGGTATCGGATCACGAACTTGGGCCAATGCCGTTCTGCCAGCCGGGACTTCGAGCAGCGAAATGAATCGAGTCCGCCGTCAGACGCATGCGGCCTTCGAAGCCACTCTGCATTGGACGATGCGGTCCATCCTGATAGCTTCCAAGCGACCAAACCGAGGGGTGTCCACAATGGTGAGTCGAGTCGAAGTCACAGACGAGGCGTTTCGCAAGCTTCGCACGTACAACATCATCATGGCCGTGCTGCACGCTGTGCAGGGTGTCGCGGTGGTTGCGCTGGCCACGGACTTCGCGTTGCCGGTCACCGCGGCCTTCCCGGAGGGGCCTCCGGGGACCGCGGCTCCCGCCCCCGACACGCTTTTCGAATTGAACGTCGCCTGGGCGGTGGCTGCCTTCCTCTTCCTGTCGGCTTTCTTCCACCTGTTGGTCGGCGTGATCATGCCCGCTCGCTATCGCGACCAGCTGAGCAGAGGGCAGAACCAGTTCCGCTGGATCGAGTACTCGCTGTCCTCATCGATCATGATCATCCTCATCGCCGTACTGCCGGGGATCACCAACGTCGCAGCACTGATCGCTCTGTTCGGCGTCAACGCCGGAATGATCTTCTTCGGCTCGGTTCAGGAGAAGTACGAAGAACCCGGAGGCTCGCTGTGGCCCTTCTGGATGGGATGCATTCTCGGGATCGTCCCGTGGATCGCCATCGGCATCTACCTCGTCTCGCCGGGAAGCGAGGCACAGCCGCCCGGGTTCGTCTACGGGATCTTCTTCTCGCTGTTCATCTTCTTCAACAGCTTCGCCTTCACGCAGTGGGCGCAGTACCGCCAGATCGGCAGGTGGAAGAACTACCTGTCCGGGGAGCGGACCTACATCCTGCTGAGCCTGCTGGCCAAGTCTGCGCTGGCGTGGCAGGTCTTCGGCGGCACGCTGGTCCCACCGGCCTGAGCGTTTCGGTCTGAACGAGTGAGGATGGTTGGGTCGGGCACCCCCGCCCCGGGTGCCCAACCACACACGCAGTTCCGTCTCAGCCAAAGCTGCCCCTCCCCGGTGCCCAGCCGGGTACTGCGTCGTGCCGTCAGTATCCGTTCACGGGAGCCGGATGGAAGAAGGATTCCGGGGACCGACGTGGGGGCTAGTCACCGAAGGCGACCGCGCAGATCGACCCCCACGGTGTGGAGCCGATCGCCCATGAGGGCGAATTCATCGAAGAGATTGACCACCGGACAGATGTGGTTGGGGACCACCGCCACTCGGTCGCCGACGGCGAGCAGCCCGCTACTTTCGACCATGCCATGGTTGTCGTTGAGCCGATCGATGACGGCGGTGTCGTGATCGACGATACGGCCGTACGAATCGAGCCATTCTGCCCGGTCTTTCGAGAGCGCCTTTGCCCCTGCATCGATCACGATCCTGTCGTCCGAGGCGTGAATCACGGTGGACACGACCGCAGCAGCCAGCTCCTCTGGGCGACACGCTCCGAGGACGACCTGCTGATGATCGCCGTACACGTAGGTGCCCGGCCGTAGCTCCGTGACGGGCGGACCCATTGCGTGGGGGGCGGTCGGTGTGGATCCGGCGCTCAGCACCCCGGCCGGACGTCCCAAGGCCGCCTCGGACGCCGCCAACGCTCCGCGTTCGTCCCGACCCGCCTCCTCGGCAGCGCCGAGCCGGTAGCCATGGCCACCGTGAGTGGCGAAGCCGCGAAACCGCTCACCCAGCTCGTCTGCCAAGTGCGAGGCTCGTTCTGGGGCCACCCCGGTCCGGCGCAACCCGCTGTCGACCTCGACCATGGCTCCCACCTCCGGTGGTGCCTGGGCGGAGACGGAGCGGGCTATGTCGGAGGAATCGACCGTCAGGGTCAGCTTCTCGTGCAACTCGACGGCCTGCTCGAGAAGACGTAGCTTGGGCGGGTTGAGGAAGATCGGGGTCGACACGTACACGTCGGTGCCGATGCCCGCCTCCCCGAGCGCGATCGCCTCGGACAGGGTCGCACAGGTGACCCCGCCGGCGCCGGCGTCGAGCTGGCGACGGGCGATCTCCGAAGACTTGTGTGTCTTGATGTGAGGCCGCAGGGCGATCCCGGCTGCGTCACACTTGGCCTGGAGGCGCGAGATGTTGTGCAACATGACCTGCTCATCCACCACGAGGAAGGGGGTGGCGAGGTCTGCTGTGGCGGCGACAATCGAGGCGAGGTGACGCATCCGGGCTAGTGGAGCTGGCCGTAGCTGTGAACGGGATACAGCTTGGCCACCAATCGTCGATCTGCGATCATCGCCAGGTCGAACTCGTCCCAATCGGGGTGCTCTCCCGAGACGTTGCGATACAGCCGCCTGAGCTCAGCGACGGTGGAGTCCTCGGGATCACGTGCCACATCGCTCAGTTCGGCGTCGCACTCCATCACCGTATACGCAGCGAAGTCGTTCGACGTGACATGAAGGACCGCCCTCGGATCCCTGCGCAGATTGGCGGTCTTGGCACGACCATCGGTGACCGACACCCATACCGCGCCGTCGATCGCGGAATAGACGATGTTCGACATCTGTGGCAGACCGTTCGCTCGAACCGTTGCCAGCACACCCCGGTGGTGCCTCCCGACGAACTCCATGGCGTGGTGGATCTTCATGTCACTCCCTTCACAGCTCGGATGCAGTGGTCAGAGACTCGACTGCCTCCCGACACACCTCGATGGCGATCTCGGTGAACCGTCGAACCATCGGTGACGGATTGTCCGGGACCACCAGGCCGATCGTCCGCGGCGGAATCGGGGGATCCATCGGCCGGACCTCGATGTTGGGATCGTTGATGTCGACACCCAGGAGCGGCATCACCGCAAGGCCCATGCCTTCGCGCACCATCGACTGGAGGGCGGCGTTGTCGTTGGTTCGAAACACGTACTCGGGGCTGACGCCACCGTCGATCAATCCGGCAGAGATCCGCATCTGACACGTGTCGGACACCGGCTGGCCGATCAGCGCAACGTCGGCGAGCATCGCCATCGGCACCACTTCGGGCAGGTCATGGGCGGCGGGAGCCACGACGACGAACGGATCCGAGACGACTTCGATGGCCTGAAATCCCGCCGAGAGCGGAACCGGGCTCGCCGTGAAACAGAGATCGAGCTCGCCGTTCTCGACCCGTTTCACGGTCGCGGGATCGTTGTTCGACTCGTGGGGCCGGACATCGGCCTGGGATTCTCGGAGGAGTCGGCCGACCACGGCCGGGAGCACCTTCACCGCAACGGACTGGAACACCCCGACGTCGATTCGACCAGTGGTGCCGGACTTGTGACCGGTGAGGTCCCGATCGAAGACGCGGACCTGTTCCAGGATGCGTTCGGCGTGCTTGAGCACCATCCGTCCGGCAGCGGTGAGGGTGACAGGACGCGGGCCGCCTGGCCGGTCGAACAACCGCTCGCCCACGAGCCTCTCGAGCGAGGCGATCTGCTGTGACACCGCCGACTGGGTGAAGCCCAGTGCTTCCGCCGCATTGGCGAACGTGCCGTGCTCGACGACGGCGAGCAGCGCACGCAGATGGCGGATGTCGAGCCCTTCGAGGGTCGCGGGCCGGGAGGCGATCACCATCTCAACGCACCTCACAGGTCGGTCCTGCGACTCCGGAGGAATGACCGGGGCTGTTCATGATGTACGGGTCCCTCGCTGGCCGGATCGTCCGACCGTCGACGTCGCTTCGAACTTGACATTAGCAAGTCTGATGTCAAACGCCAGTATTCATCGCTATACACGATGTTCCCGGTGGGATACGGTGCAATCAGACCAAAGGAGATCCCCATGACCAATCACATCGCCATGCTCGATCAGCTCGAGTCGCGCATCGCCGTCGCCGGGCTCGCAGGAACCGAACCCCAGTTGCGTCAGATCGCCGACCTCCTGGTCCGTACCGGGACGCTGCCGGTCATCGCAGGCATCCTCGCCGACTCCCGAGCACCCGAGGCTGCACGACTCCGGGCGCTCGCCCGGGCTGCCCGTGCCCTTCGAGCGACGCCGTCGACCGAGCCACGTTTCCTCGTCGTCGCCTGAACACACCGTTGGCGCCCGCCGGACCAGACTGGCGACCATGCCCACCGCCAGCCGCATTTCCTCTCACCTCTCCTCCTGGCTGGGGGCATGGCCCCCGGGCGGTCCGCAGTCGCTGATCATCACATCGTCTCCCCGGCGTGAGCAGCCGGGATGGGATGGAACGATCCGCCCGGTCGCCGGTGTGGCAACAACCGATGGCGCCGTGCTGTCCGTTCCGGAGCCACACCTCGCCACCGTCCGATCGCTGGGTGAGACACTCGAGGACGTAGGTGCCGGACTCCCAGCGGCGCTCGGCCGGCCCGGCTGGCGCTTCTTCCAGGGTGTGTTCCGGTGGTCCGAGGAGCCGATCCCATTCGATCGGCCGGGCGTGTGGCTTCCACGCGACCACGAGTCGGTGTTGCCGTGGTTGAAGCCGTTCAACGGCGACGTGCTCGTCGGCTTCGACGGCGACGACGTCGCCGCAGGCGTTGGAAGGAAGGTCCACGACCGATGGGGTCATGAGTTGGCCGTCGTGACCGAAGAAGGTCATCGCGGGCGCGGTTGGGCCAAACGCCTGATCAGCCAAGCGGCCGAGCGGGTGCTCGACGACGGGGCAGTGCCCATCTATCTGCACTCGCCGACGAACGAGGCCTCGGCCCGCACCGCCGACGCCTGCGGCTTCCCCGATCGCGGATGGAGGATTCTCGGGATCTACCCGCGCAATCCGGGACGCTGACGGCGTCCGTCTTGCGATGTGCGATATGCGCCAAGTAGGTCTGGTGCGCATGGCGTATCGCTTCAGCGCAGCCAGGCGGAGGCGTTGGGGGGAAGCTGGCCATCTTCGAGGTCGAGGCTGGCGAGGAGGACGTCGCCTTCGATCGGGACGGGATCAGAACCGAAGTTGACGAAGCACCGGACACCTGATCCCCGCGCAAACAGCAGAGTCTCGGGAGGACTGTCCAGCCAGTCGATCTCGAGGTCCGACGACAGGTGCTCCCTCCGCAGGTGAAGGGCCGTCCGGTACAGCTCGAGCATCGAGCCTGCTGTGCCGTCCTGAGCTTCGACCGATCGCTCACCCCATCCATCGGGCTGGGGGAGCCAGGATCCATTCGAGCCGAACCCACTCGAGGCCCCGTCGATCGTCCAGGGGATCGGTACCCGGCAGCCGTCCCGGCCTTTCTCGTTGTGCCCCGATCGCCGCCAGACGGGATCTTCGAGCACCTCGGGAGGCAGTTCTGTCACCTCGGGCAGGCCGAGCTCCTCTCCCTGATAGAGGTAGACCGACCCGGGCAGCCCGAGCAGGAGCAATGCCACCGCCCGCGCTCTCCGCTCTCCCAGGGGCGAGTCCATGAGCGCCCGGTCACCGTCGAGCAGCCACGCCTTGGGGTCGACACCGCTGGGGAGGGCGTACCGAGTGGCGTGCCGAATGAGGTCGTGGTTCGACAACACCCAGGTCGGGATGGAGCCCACCCCGCCGACGGCCTTCATCGATTCGTCGATGGCCGTGCGCATCTCCTCGGCATTCCACGGCGCTTCGAGGAAGCCGGGATCGAACGCCTGGTGGTACTCGTCGGGGCGCACATAGTCGGCGAAGCGCTCGAGGTCGAAGACCCAGGCCTCGGCGACCATCATCGTCTCGGGATACTCATCGAGCGTCGCCCTCCAACCTCTGACGATGTCGTGGATCTCGGGGCGGTCCCAGTACGGGTGCCGGCTGGAGGCGACGCCGGAGAGAAGATGCTGCTCGTTGGCCTCGTCGCCGACATCGGGATACCCGGGTTCCTTCACCAGAGAGTGAGCCACGTCGACACGGAACCCCGAGGCGCCACGCTCGAGCCAGAAACGAAGGATGTCGTGGAACTCGGCCCTGACCTCGGGATGCTCCCAATTGAGATCGGGCTGTGAGATGTCGAACAGATGCAGGTACCACTCGCCGTCCGGCGCGCGCTCCCACGCCGGGCCACCGAAGACGGATTGCCAGTCGTTGGGTGGCTCCGAGCCACCGGGACCCGACCCCTGCCGGAAGTGGTATCGCTCCCGCTCTGGTGACCCCGGGCCCGCCGCCAATGCAGCCTCGAACCACTCATGTTCCCAGGAGGTGTGGTTCGGCACGAGATCGACCAGCACCCGGATGCCGTGGTTTCGAGCTTCGGCGATGAACGACACGGCCTCGTCGATATCGCCGAACCGAGGGTCGATGTTCCGGTAATCGGCGACGTCGTATCCGCCGTCGAGCAGTGGTGACGGGTACCAAGGGTTGATCCAGAGCGCGTCGACCCCCAGGTCGCGAAGATAGGCCAGCTTCGACCGCAGACCGGCGATGTCACCGGCCCCGTCGCCGTTGCCGTCCTTGAACGATCGGATGTACACCTGGTAGACGGCAGCGGTGCGCCACCACGGTTCGACGCGAGCCATGGCTTAGCAGGCTAGAGGCCATCGACCCGTGTGCTGGTTGCTCGGAATGACCGATCGGCTACCGGCGACCGGCAGGTCGCATCGGCCCGTATCCTTGAACGACGAACTCGACCGAGAACGGATAGATGCTCCCACGGACACGGACAGCACTGCCGATCGTCCTCGCGCTCTCCTTTTTGCTGCTCGCTCCGCTCACCGCTCTCACCCAAGAAGAGGACACCGAGCCGCCTGTGGTCCGCATGGCTCGGGCCACCTGGGACACCGGCTGGTTCCAGGCAGAGATCTACCGGTTGTTGTTGAACCGGCTCGGCTACCGCGTCGACGGCCCCCGGACCATGGAGAACCAGCAGTTCTACGAAGCCGTCGCCGATGGGGAGGTCGACATGTGGGCGAACGGCTGGTTCCCACTGCACGGTCCTCTCATCGATGAAGGCGACCGCGTCGATCTCGTCGGAACGCAGGTCGACGCCGGCGCCCTTCAGGGATATTTCGTCGACCGAGCCACGGCCGACGAGTTCGACATCACCAACCTGGGTGATCTGACCGATGACGCCATCGCCAGCTTGTTCGACATCGACGGCGACGGGCGGGCCGATCTGATCGGCTGCAACGTGGAATGGACGTGTGCCGAGACGATCGATCACCACGTTGCCGAGTACGACCTGGAAGCCACGGTGCAACACGTCCAAGGTGACTACTCGCCGCTGATGCACGAGACCATCCGACGCTTCCAGGCCGGAAAGCCGATTCTGTTCTACACGTTCACACCCAACTGGACCGTTGGAGAGTTGGTACCCGGTGATGACGTCGTGTGGCTGGAGACTCCGTACCCGTCGCTCCCCCCGGGGTATTCCGGAGACGACCGAACCGAGGTGTCCGGTCTCGATGGGTGCCCGGCCGAGCCCTGTCAGATCGGGTGGCCACCCAACGACATTCGCGCAGTGGCGAACCGAGAATTCCTCGACGCCAACCCTTCTGTGCGACGGCTGCTCGAACAGGTTCACATTCCTCTCGACGACATCCTCGACCAGAACGCACGGATGGTCGAGGGCGAAGGCGATCCAGCCGACATCCGGCGACACGCTGAGGAGTGGGTGGCGGCCAACGAGGGGACCGTGACCGACTGGCTCACGGCCTCCGACCCGGACGCAGTTCCGATCAGCAGTGTCCTCGGCGGTCTCGCGGGCGGAGGCGTCCCGCTCCGAGTTGCGGTGCGGGCGCTGCCGCCGTTCGTCATCTACGAGAACCGGACCTACGGCGGCTTCGAGATCGAGCTCGCCGAGCTGATCGGCGCCCAACTCGGGCGTGACATCGACGTGTACGCCGTCGACACGGTGGCCAAACAGATCGATGACGTTGCCCGCGGGGCCGCGGACGTGGCAATGGGCGGAGTGGCGATCACACAAGCGCGAGAGGAGAGCATCAACTTCTCTCTCCCGGTGCTGGACACAGGTCTGACCATCCTGGTACCGACGGATGCCGAGGAGACGATCTGGTCCCGGATCGCCGGCTTCCTGAGAACCATCGCAGGGTCCGACCTTCCCTGGCTCCTCGGGGTGTTTGCGCTCGCCGTTCTGGTTTCGGCGCATCTGATCTGGCTGTCCGAGCGGCACACGAACCCCGATTTCGCCGAACCATATGCTCAAGGCATCTGGGACTCGTTCTACTGGTCGGTCGTCACGATGAGCACGGTCGGCTATGGCGACAAGGTCGCACGGGGCAACACCGGCCGCGTGCTCGCGCTGGTGTGGATCGCGGCGGGAACGCTGGTCTTCGCCACCTTCACGGCCGCCATCGCCTCGTCGTTGGCCGTCGAAGAGATCCGGGGCGACATCACTGGCCCGTCGGACCTGCCCGGAGCGCGAGTTGTCACGGTGTCCGGGTCGGCCGGACAGACCTATCTCTCCAGCCTGGGGATCGGGCCCGTTCTCGTAGACGACATCGCCGAGGCCTACGAGCTGCTAGACGAGGGCTCGGCCGACGCAGTGGTCTACGACGCGCCTGTCCTCGAGTTCCACGCGACACGGGAAGGTGACGGCGAGGTCATCACGGTCGGCCCCGACTTCGAGAGCGTCCATTACGGCGTCGTGGTGGCTCAGGGAAGAGTCGAACTGCGCGAGGAGGTCAACCTCGCGTTGTTGGCGATCATCGAGAGCGGAGCCTACGACCAACTCCACGACAAGTGGTTCGGGGCCGAGGGGTGATGAGACGTCGGGGGCCCCGGCGTGGGCCGGGACCCCAAGGATTCAACCGCGGGCTGTCTCCAGCCAGCCATCCACGAGAGATCGATTCGCCTCGATCCAGCCGGCTGCGTCCTGGCGGATCTGCGCATCGCTGTATTCGGCCTCCATTGCCATCCGAGCGTTCTGATCGGCGATGTCCTGAAGTGGGATCTCGACGACCTCGAGCAACCGGCGCACGGTCGGATTCTCGTCGAGGAATTCCTCGTTCGCCACCGCGCGAATGTCGTTGACCGGCCATCCCAGGTCGCACGGATCGGCGCCGGCACACCCAGAGAGGCCCGACACCGACGTCGTTCCCTCGTCCTCTTCGAGTGCGGGAGACTCCAGCCAGACGACGTCCTCACCAGGTACGAGCACGTCGATCGTCCAGTTGGGCGTCCACGTGTAGAAGAGGACCGGCTCTCCGGCCTCGACTCTTGCACGGACGACGTCGTTGATCAGGTCGTTGTACTCGCCGCTCACCTGTTCGACGTTCGGGCCCCAGTCGAGCTCATCGAGGTGATCGTCGATCACGAGGTTGCATCCCCATCCCTCGTTGCAGCCGTAGAGGTCGGCGAGGCCGTCGCCGTCGGCATCGAAGACCGACGCCACGGAATCGTCGGCCAGGTCGCTCATCGACGTGATCCGCATGGAATCGGCCGTGGCCTTGTCGATCAGGTACCCCTGGATTGCACCGGCCTCCACCTCGAACCCGACCTTCTCGATCGGCTCGGAGATCAGTTGGCCGCTGAACAGCGGGCGCTCGAGATAGATGTCGTGCAGCGGGAACCAGCCATTGACCCAGAGATCGACCTCCTCCTGTGCAAGTGCGGGGTAGAAGGTGTTGGCGTCCCTGGTGAGGTCGGCGGGATCGCTCACCTCGTAGCCGAGCTCGTCCAGCATCTGGGCGTAGATCGCTGCTTGGAACCACCCGGTGTCCCAGGTGGCACGGGCCATGGTGATGGTCCCTCCCACTTCGCCCCCGGCGGCAGGACCGCCATCGCCGTCACCGTCTTCAGCAGCTGTTCCGCAGGCAGCCAGGATCAGCGCAACGGCGCTCGCCAGCGCGACCCGAGTGAATCGTTGCGTTCGCATCATGACTCCTCTGCATCGCCGGCCGCCTCCGTAGCGACAACGGGCATCCCGTCTCCGTCGAGGCCGTGGTGAGCCAGCAACGCTCCGTGTCTGGAACGGAAGAGCGCTGCGTCATAGTGGCTCTCCAGCAGATCGAGTTCCTCGTGGAATGCCACGTACAGGCTTCCACACATGACCAGTAGGACGATCGCAAACGGCAGCCCGGTCGTGATTGCAGCGGTCTGCAACGCCCCCAGGCCACCGCCGATGAGCAGCACTGAGGCCAGCAGCCCCTCCATGACCGCCCAGAAGACCCGCTGCGGCTTGGGTGAATCGAGCTTCCCCCCGGAAGTGAGGTGGTCGACGACCAGCGACCCCGAATCGGATGACGTCACGAAGAACGACACCACCAGGATGATCCCCAACAGCGACGTGAAGTTCGAGAGGGGAAACGCCTGGAGCATGTCGAACAACGCCGTGGCAACGTTCTCGTTGACCGCGGTCGCGACGTCTCTGATGCCCTCCAACTGAAGGTTGATCGCAGCCCCACCGAAGACCGACATCCAGAGCGCAGACAGCAGCGTCGGGAACGCCATGACACCCAGGACGATTTCACGGACCGAGCGGCCCTTGGAGATCCTTGCGATGAACATCCCCACGAACGGTGACCACGAGATCCACCATCCCCAGTAGAAGATGGTCCATCCCTGTTGCCAGGTGGTCCCGGTGAAGGCTTCGGCCCAGAACGACAGTTCCGGCAGGACGGCGATGTACTCGCCGAGCCCCTGAGTGAACACCGAGAAGATGAACAGCGTTGGGCCGACGATGATGATGAAGAGCATGAATGCCATCGCCAGATAGATGTTCAGCTGACTGAGGCGCTTCACACCGCCGTCGAGCCCGGCCACGACGGACATCGTGGCGAGACCGGTGATCACTGCGATCAGCGTCACCTGGAAGGCGGTGCTGGTTGACCAACCGAACAGGAAGTTGAGCCCGGCCGCCGCCTGCCCGACCCCGAACCCGAGTGAGGTTGCGAGGCCGAAGAGAGTGGCGAGAACGGTGAGCACGTCGATCACGTTCCCCCAGGCACCGTAGATCCGCTTGCCCAGAATCGGGTAGAACACCGATCGGAACGTGAGCGGGAGCCCCCGGTTGTAGGCGAAGAACGCCAGCGCCAAGCTCACCAGGGCATAGATGCCCCAGGGATGGAGGCCCCAGTGGAAGAAGGTCGTTGCCAGTGCTGCCTTTCCGGCCGCCCCAGTCAAGGGCTCTGCACCAAACAGCGGCGGCGGACCGGTCAGATGGAAGATCGGCTCGGCTACCGACCAGAACATCAGGCCGATGCCCATGCCCGCACTGATCAGCATCGCATACCACGCAGGCGTCGAGAACTCCGGCTGCGCCCGAGGACCACCGATTCGAATCTTCCCGTAGCGGCTGAACGCGAAGAAGAACCCGACGACTACGAAGATGTTGGCCGCCAGGATGTAGAGCCATCCAAAGCTGTTTCCCACGAACGAGAGGACCTCGCCGAACACGCCCGAGGCCTGGTCCTGGAAGATCAGTGTCAGCGCGACGAACACCACGAGGATCCCCGCCGACCAGAACGTCACCTGTGGATGCAGGTCGAAACCCCATTTGACGATGTTCGTGTCTCCCGGTTCTCGGTCTGCGACCTCCGGGTAGAAGTCGATCTCCGGATCGACCTGGAGACCCTCGAACGGCTTGCGATCGCGGATAGCCTCGCGGCGCCGCCGGCGCTCCTCCTCCTCCCAGTCCCCGTACGCCTCCGTGACTTCTGTGAAGTCTTCCTCAGCCATGTGCGCAGTCCTTCCTCGACACTGACGGGAGGGCTGAGAGCAGACGGATCTGACGCCCGCACTCGACCGACTCGCTGTCGGAACATAGCAATGGGGTCCGCGCGATGTCGCCCAGACCCGCAATACGGAAACGCACCCGTTGCGGCCGATCTTCGTGTTCGGAGCGCTGTCATGCAGACTCGAACGAGGACGCCGGCGCCCAAGGCCTCGCTGCGCATCGGCGTTCAGAGGCCCTGCGGGCGTATGAGCAGCTGAGGGCCTCGCTTCGCATCGGCGCTGTGGGCCCTCCGGGCGCCGTGGGCGCTCCAGGCGCAACCAGAGAGAGCACCGGGCAGAGCGAGACCCGCGAGTGTCGTGGAACCCATGACCGACAACCGGCAACAGTGAGGCCGCCCGGCCGAGCTACGCAATCGCCGCGCGGGCCTGACGGATGGCGACCATGAGCTGGGCCATGTCGACATCACCGGTCGTGTCGATCTGGCGCATGAAGCGTACGAGCCGGGCCACGTGCGATGCGCGGCTGGCGAGAAAGGCGTCGACGGCTTCGACACCCACCCGATCGCCGGCGTCGGTGAACGCCCGCTCGACCGCCCGGCGTCGCACCATCAGCAGTTCCTCTTCGATCGTCCAGAGTGCCCACCGGTCCCACCGGTCGTCGATCTGCTTCGACCGTGCCCACTCTGTGATCCGATCCAGTCCGAAGGCCTGACCGACCTGAAGGAAGGCGTGCAATGTGTTGCTCGGGCTCTGGCCCGACTGCCCGGCGATCTCGATCACGTCTGGGCCGTAGTTGAGGATGGGAAGTACGGCATGGCTCCGTGCCACGTCTTCCGGGACGCCGGCCGACACCAGATCCTCCATCACGCCGATCCGACTGTCGCGCCATCCAGCGACTTCGGAATCGAGAGCGGCGGCCTCCATCTCCTCGAAGACCGGGCGGCTCGCGTGGACGATCTCACCGACACCGGCGCTGTCACCGTTTGCGAGATACCAACGCGTCACCGACGCCACCATCCGGTCGGTGTGCCGCATCAGCCTCCCCCAGAGGTCGTGATCGGTGTCGGTGTAGATCTCTTCGATCCGATGCCAGCGCTCCCGGGCACCGGTGAGGTCCCGGGCGATCCGGTAGGCGCGGATCACGTCGACCGGCTCGGCGCCGGTCTGCGTGACGAGGCGAGACACGAACACGACGCCCTCGGAGTTCACGATATCGTTGGCCACGAGAGTTGCGATGAGCTCACGCCTGAGCGGATGGTCTGCCATCGCATCGTTCACGCGACCGGTGACCGCCTGCGGGAAGTAGTGCTCGACGTCTCGCAACAAGTACGGGTCGTCCATCAGAACCGAGCCGACCAGCGACTGCTTGATGCTGCGCTTGGCGTTTGCCAGCAGCACCGACATCTCGGGTCGGGTGAGGCCGATTCCGGTCTTCATTCGCTCGCTCATCGCCTCGCTGGAAGGCATCGCGTCGATGTTGCGGTCGAGGATCCCTTCGGCTTCGAGCGACTGCATCAAATCCTCGTACGCGTACATCCGGCGCGGCGACGCTTCGACTTCGCGCGAGATCGCCTGGGCTTGATGAAAGTTGTCCGTCAGGATCCGGTCGACCACCTCGTTCGACACCTCGGCGATCAGCTCGTTGCGCTCCTCGCCATTCATGGCACCCGCGCCGACCCGATCGTCGAGCAGGATCTTGAGGTTGACCTCTCGATCAGAACAGTCGACGCCACCCGAATTGTCGATGAAGTCGGAGTTGATCTTCCCCCCGGCCTCGGCGTATTCGATCCGTGCCCGCTGGGTGAGCCCGAGGTTGCCGCCCTCGACCACCGCCCGGCATCTGAGCTCGGAGCCATCGACTCGGAGCGCATCGTTGGTCCGATCGCCCACCTGCTGATGGGTCTCGCTGCTCGACTTCACGTAGGTGCCGATACCGCCGTTCCAGAGCAGATCGACCTGCGCCTTCAAGATGGCGGAGATCAACTGGTTGGGCGTGAAGGTGTCGGAATGGGCGCCGATCGCTTCCCGGGCCTCTTCTGAGATCGTGATCGATTTCTCAGTGCGGGCGAACACTCCCCCGCCATCGGAGATGAGCGAACGGTCATAGTCCTCCCATGAGGATCTCGGCAGCTCGAACAGCCGGCGGCGCTCGATGAACGACCCGCCTGTATCCGGATGCGGGTCGAGGAAGATGTGACGGTGATCGAAGGCGGCCACCAGACGCATCTTGTTCGATCCAAGGAGCCCGTTGCCGAAGACGTCACCCGACATGTCCCCGATCCCTATGACGGTGAACTCCTCTGCGAAAGGATCGATCCCGAGCTCGGCGAAGTGCCGTTCCAGAGATTTCCAGGCGCCACGGGCGGTGATGCCGAGGGCCTTGTGGTCATAGCCGGTCGAGCCTCCGGACGCGAAAGCGTCACCGAGCCAGAACCCTCGCTCGGTGGCGATCGAGTTGGCGACATCGGAGAAGGTCGCCGTTCCCTTGTCCGCTGCCACAACGAAGTACGGGTCGTCACCGTCATGGGCCCGAACCCGGTCGGGTCGGACGATCTCGCCTCCCAGGCGGTTGTCGGTGACATCGAGCAATGCCCCGATGAAGAGACGGTATTGAGCTTCGACCTCCGCCCGCAACGCGGTCGGGTCATCCGGCGGGTTGCGGAGGACGAATCCGCCCTTGGCGCCCGCGGGCACGATGACGGCATTCTTGGTCATCTGCGCCTTCATCAGGTCGAGCACCTCGGTGCGGTAGTCCTCCCGCCGCGTCGACCAGCGCAAACCACCGCGCGCGACCATGCCGCCTCGCAGATGTACACCCTCGACCGTCGGACCGATCACGAAGATCTCGTAGAGCGGATGGGGAAGGGGCGCGTCCGGAACGTCCTTGGACACGAGTTTGAACGCCATTGCGGGACGGTCGTCCTGGTAGTAGTTGGTGCGGACCGTCGCCTCGATCAGTTCGAGGAAGGACCGGAGGATGCGATCTTCCTCGATCGACGGGATCGCATCGAGTCCGGCGAGCATGGCGCTGTGCATCTCGCCGTACCTGGAGCCATCTCGTTCGGGATCGAAGCGCTCGGCGAACAGGTCGACGAGCAGTTCGGACAACTCCGGGTGTGCGGCCAGTGTGTCGTTGACGTACGCAAGCGTGAAGATCGGCGCCACCCGCCGCCAGTACGTCCGGTACGCCCGCAGGATCTCGACTTCTCTCGGCCCGAGGGACGTGCTCACGACCAGGCGGTTCAGATCGTCGGATTCGGCTCCGTGATGCCAGACCGCTTCCAGCGTGTCCACGATGCGACGGCTCGAACTGGCGACGTCGATCTGTGACCCGTCTGGCCTCAGCACTCCGAAGTCGTGGATGAAGTAGTTGCCGGGCCCAGAGAGCCGGCTGGGGATCTCTTCGAC
>JAHEIN010000200.1 GCA_024639335.1 bacterium
CTTCGAGGGTGACCTCGTCGAGGACATCTTCGGCAACTAGGAACTGAGATTTCGTGTCACTGACCGAGGAAAACCTGCTCGTCATCGACGAGGACGACAAGTTCATCGCCGACGCCAAGCGACTGTTCGACGGTGGGCTTCCCACGGGACACTCGATCGCAGACGCCGTGCAGGCCGTCAACGCAGGGAATTTGCGGATGGTGATCCTCGGCCCCAGCTACGCCAAGGAGGCTGCGCTCGAGTCTGCCCGGTCGCTCCGGCATCAGGACCCGTCGCTGATCTCGCTGATCGTCGCTCCCGAGGTGACGGCCAACCTGTTGCGCGCTGCGATGCGAGCCGGTGTCTCCGACGTGATAGAGGCGCCGCTCACCGAAGAGAAGATCGAGGCTGCGATCAACCAGTTCTCGAGCGACGTGATGGCACGGCCGGTGACGTCGGCCGCCCCGGTCGACACCTCGCGTGGTCAGATCGTGACGGTCATGTCGGCGAAGGGCGGCAGCGGCAAGACCGTGACCGCAACCAACTTGGCGATGCTCCTCGCGCGCCAGGAGGACACGTCGGTCTGTCTGGTCGACGCAGACCTCCAGTTCGGCGATGTCTGTCTGGTCCTGCAACTCGAGCCCAAGTTCACCGTCGTGAATGCAGCCGCCGAGCTGCATCGCCTCGATTCGCAGCTCATCACGTCCATCCTCACCGAGCATCCCAGCGGGTTGAAGGTCTTGGCGGCTCCGCTCGAGCCGGCATTCGCCGATGACATCACGACCGCGGGTCTGCTCCAGATCCTCGAACTGCTCTCCACCATGTTCGACTGGGTGGTCGTCGACACCGCCTCGCTACTCGACGAACTGCTGCTGTCCCTGCTCGAGAAGTCGGATCAGATCGCCATGGTCGTCGACATGGACCTGCCTTCCGTGAAGAACGCCAAGCTGGCGCTCGAGACGCTCCGCCTGCTCAAGTTCCCGACCGGCAAGGTCAAGCTGATCCTCAACCGCTCGAATGCACGAGCTCGTCTCGACGACAAGGAGATCGAGGGAGCGCTCAAGCAGCAGATCCAAGCCCGCATTCCCTCAGAGGGAATTGTCGCGGCTTCGGTCAACGAGGGCCGTCCGGTCGTAGAGTCTTCACCGAAGTCGAAAGTATCGAAGGGGTTCGAGGAAGTGCTCGAACTGGTCACGGGAAAGACCGCAGAAGCTTCCTCTTCAGGTGGCGGGTTGTTCCGCCGAAACTGATCACAACACACATCGTCAAGGGGTATCGAGAGGTCTCACACCATGGCATCACTTTCCGAGAGAGTCGCAGCCGCAAAGACCACGGAGTCGGCGTCATTCACCGGTGCGCGGTCTGAGGCCGTCCAGGAGCTGCGTGGCCGCCTCCACTTCAAAGTCGTCGAGGAGCTCGGTCCCACGCTCTACGACCGTCAAATGTCAGACGCCGAGCTTCGGCTCAGAGTCATGGAGATGCTCGAGTGGGCCGTCGAGCAGGAGCAGGGTCTCCCGCTCACATCGGCCGACCGTCGAAACCTCCTCAACGAAATCGCTTCCGACGTCCTCGGCTACGGACCAATCGATCCACTCTTGAACGACCCTGACGTGACCGAGGTCATGGTCAACGGCCCTTACGACATCTACGTCGAGCGGAATGGAAAGCTCACCAAGAGCGATATCCGCTTCGTCGACCAGGTCCACACCCGCCGGATCATCGACAAGATCGTCGGTCAGATCGGCCGTCGCGTCGATGAGGCGACGCCGATGGTGGATGCCCGCCTCCCCGACGGTTCCCGTGTCAACGCCATCATCTCGCCGCTCGCCATCGGCGGCCCCTTCCTCACGATTCGTAAGTTCTCCGTTGACCCATACGGCGAGCAGGACCTGATCAACTTCGGGACGATGAACCAGCGCACCGCGGACTTCCTCCGTGCCTGTGTCGTGGGCCGTCTCAACGTGCTCATCTCCGGCGGTACCGGCTCGGGTAAGACGACCACGCTGAACGTGCTCTCCTCGTATCTGCCGACCGACGAGCGCATCATCACCGTCGAGGACGCCGCTGAGCTCCAGCTCCACCAGGACCACGTCCTGTCGCTGGAGACCCGCCCTGCCAACATCGAGGGCAAGGGAGCGATCACGATCCGTGACCTCGTGAAGAACACCTTGCGTATGCGTCCGGACCGGATCGTCGTTGGTGAGTGTCGTGGCGGTGAAGCCCTGGACATGCTCCAGGCCATGAACACCGGTCACGACGGCTCCCTCACCACGATCCACGCCAACTCACCACGTGACGTGCTTTCTCGTCTCGAGACGCTCGTGCTGATGGCCGGCTACGACTTGCCGGTCAAAGCCATCCGTGAGCAGGTCTCATCGGCCATCGACCTAGTGGTGCAGATCTCCCGTCTCCGGGATGGGACTCGCCGTATCACGCACGTCACCGAGGTCGAGGGCATGGAGGGCGACATCATCACGATGCAGGACCTCTTCAAGTTCGACTTCGGGATGGGCCTCGACGAGAACGGCAAGTTCAAGGGCCGGCTCAAGTCGACCGGGATCCGCCCGACGTTCAGCGACAAGCTGTCCGACGAGGGAATCCGCCTGCCCGCCGACCTGTTCGAGCCCGAGCCGTTCGCCCGCCGTGGCGGCGCCGACAACTTCAGCCTCGCCCGGTGAGACGGATTCGCAACCTCCTGGGGGTCGTCGCAGCGTTGATGCTGCTCCTTCCCGTGTCTGCGTTCGCGCAGACCACCGAGATCGAGATCGTCGATGTCGACACCGGCAGCTTCGACTCGGCCGGTCAGACGGCGTTGACCGTCGAATTCCGGAACCTCCAGTCGCAGCTCGACCCGTCGCTGATCTCGGTCACCGCCGATGGTCAGCCGGTCGGCAATCTGACGGGCCAGCTGCTCACCGAGTCGACCGTCGCTCAGGGGGTCGTTCTCGTGATCGACTCGTCGGGCTCGATGGAAGGCGCTCCGATCGATGCGGCAAAGACCGCGGCGAAGTCGTTCGTCGACCAGAAGCGTCCGGAGGATTTCATCGCCCTCGTCACGTTCTCCGACGAAGTCACCGTGCTGTCGGAGTTCAGCAACCGGGCTACGGTGCTGAACGAGCGAATCGACACGATCGAAGCCGCCGGTGGGACCGCCATGTTCGACGGCATCATCAGAGCAACCGAGCTGTTCGCCACCGCAGACGACGACCAGATCCGCAAGAACATGATCGTGCTGACCGATGGCGCCGATGAGGACTCGATTGCAACCGTCGACCAGGCTGCCGCAGCCGTCACGAACGGCGGGATCCGTACCTTCGGAGTCGCACTGGAGTCCGATGCCTTCAGCCCCGATGATCTCGAGTCGATCGTGGCCAGCGCCAACGGCCTGTTCCTGTCCACGTCCGACCCCGAACAGCTATCGGGCATCTACGGCGAGATCCGTCGGGAGCTCGGGAACTCGCTGGTGCTCCGTTTCAACGTCGACCAGGCGGTCCCTGCCGATGTGAACCTCGAAGTGTCGTACGGCGAGTTCGTAGCCGCCCCGGTCGTGGCGTCCGTGCCTGGGTTCCTCATTTCGCCGGCATCGACCGTGCCCCCAACGACAACGACCGTCACCTATGCGCAAGCCTCGCCGATCGTGATCGAGTCAACGCTCCCGGCGTCGGGTACGGCGCTGCAGTGGGTCGGTGCGCTCGGACTCGGTCTCACCCTCGGCCTCTTCTTGTTCATCCTGGTCAGCGGACGCAGCGACGAAGACATCGACAACTTCACCAAGCGGCTCGCCGCCTACGGGCGCGGGGGCCAGACTGAGGAGAAGAAGAGCCTGCTCGAGCGGATCCCACTGCTCGGACGCTTCACCGCCAAGGCGGAAGAGGACCTGAAACAGCGCGGGCTGCTCGGTGCGATCAACAATACGCTCGAGCAGGGCAACGTCCCATTGACCGCCGGCGAGGCCATCGCCGCCGCGTTCGGGCTGTCCGCTGTTATCGGAATCATTGTGGGCCTCGTGACCTTCAGCCCAATCCCAGGTCTCGTTGCGTTCATTCTTGCGATCTTCCTGGTGTTCGGCATCATCAACTTCGTGGGCGGCCGGGAAGTCAAGAAGTTCGAAGCGCAACTCCCGGACACGTTGACCCTGCTGTCGACGTCGCTGCGAGCCGGGTATTCGTTGCTCCAGGCCGTCGAGGCCGTCGCTGCCGAAGCGCCGAACCCTACGAGCCGTGAGTTCGGCCGGGCGATCGCCGAGGCCCGCCTCGGTGTTCCCGTCGTCGATGCGATGACCGGGATCACCAACCGGACCCAATCGAAGGACTTCGAGTGGGCGGTAATGGCCATCGAGATCCAGCGCGAGGTCGGCGGAAACCTCGCCGAGGTGCTGCAGACAGTGGCCGACACGATGCTGGCCCGCAACCGCCTCAAGGGTGAGATCAAGGCACTCACCGCTGAGGGTCGTATCTCGGCAATCGTTCTCGGGTCATTGCCGTTCGCAATGACGCTGTTCCTATGGACATCGAACCGCGACTATCTGCTGCCGCTGTTCGAGAACACGTTCGGCCTGATCGCCGTCGGCGTCGG
>JAHEIN010000055.1 GCA_024639335.1 bacterium
AACTTCTCCACGACCTGGATCGAGGTCGTCGGGACCGACGGCGCCCTCCTCATGGACGCGAGCCACAAGGACATCATCTTCAACACCGAGGCCGACGGCGTCCGATTCCCGCTGTCGACGATGCCCGGCGAGTTCGTCGATCACGTCTACGCCGGACCGATGGAGCGGGAGACCCAGCACTTCCTCGAAGCGGTGGCCTATGACCGTGACGTGATGGTCGACCCGAGGCTGGCCCGCAGCGTGATGGAGGTGTACCTCGCAGCCGACCTGTCCGCAGAACGGAACCAGGTGGTCGAGCTACCACTCGATCGGGAAGAGGTGGCAGCAATGGTGGCAGCCTCGGTGTCGTAGCCTCAGAAGGCGATAGATCGCCTCACCGACGGGCTCCCGAAACCGATCTCTCCCCCGCAAACGCGCCATGCGCGAACACATCCAAAGGCTCACTCCCCCACGAATGAGCCGTCTGGGGCGACGATGAAGTCTGTGGAGAGAGGTCGAAACGCACGCCACCCGCCGTCATCGATCGTGATGATCACCCTCAGGTTCCCTGGCTGACGAGGGCTGTCCCAGAAGGCCTGCACCTCCACCTGATATTCGGCACCGGTCTCCGCCGCAATCGTGCGGTTGTCGGCCTCGTGCAGGTATCGAGCCACCAGTGTTCCGTATGGCTGGCGGCGCAGGTCAGCAACCACGCCGTCGAGAACCCTCTTTGCTTCCGCATCGTTCACCCATCGATTCTGACAGAAGATCTCGCCCCAATCGAGCGAGCCGGCCGCGCCTCCAGGCTCGCCACGCCGACCTGCAATCCAGATGTCAGCTCCTGACCTCGAGCGTCTCTCTCTCCCCTCCGACCGGACTCACGGGATATCCAACCACCTCTCGGAGATGGCCAGTCGCAAGAGGTGGAGACCCGCACCTGTGGCGTAGGAGCGGGCGTGCTCGCCGGCGCCGAAGAACCGCATCGGCCGTTCTTTCGAGTCCAGCGGAGTGGTGACGGCGAACGTGATCAGGCTGGCCTGCCGACCCGAATCGTCGACAACCTCGGCGGCCGCCACCCCGAGTCCCACGTCGGAGCCGAACGCCGACCGGGCACGAGCCGCGAGTTCGGCCGCCGACGCAGAATCAACGAGGATCGTCGACCCGGCGAATCCGTCGGTGAGCCCAGTTGCGAGTCGTGATCCGACTTGTCCGGCCGTCGCAACCTCGAACACCCCCACGCTCCAACCGCGCTCGGCCAACCGGGCCCCGATCACGTCGAGCACGGTCTCTGAGTCGGTGGCGAACACCAGGTCGCCGAGACGGTTCCGAACATCGGCCTCCATCGGGCCGATCAGCGCCGCCGCAGCCGCCTCGTCGTCCGCCTTGGCGGTGATCCGCACCCTCACCTCCATGTCATGGATGAGGAAGGCGATCGACGGGTTGGTGGATTGGTAGAGGTCATCGAGGATCTCGGCGATCTGTGACTCGCCACGGCCCCACGTGTGCAGAACCCGGCTCTTGATGGCGGTTGGCCGCCCGGCCGTCTCCCGGAGCCTGGGCATGATCTCCTCTTCCAGGATCGCACGCATCTCGCGCGGCACCCCAGGCACGGCGAAGATCCACTTCCCCTCGTGGTTGAGGGCGACACCCAGCGCCACTCCCTGGCTATTGGGTAGTGGATCCGCCCCGTCGGGGTATTCGGCCATCCGCATCACGCTCTCGGCCACCGAGCCCCGTCGGGCGAGGATCCGCTGTCTGATCTGCTCGGCGTATTCCTCGTCGCGGGTCATCGCCCGGCCGGTGGCGGCGCAGATCGCCTCGCGGGTGAGGTCGTCCTGGGTGGGACCGATGCCCCCGGTGAGGATCACGGCGTCGGCTCGGCCCAGGGCAGTGGTGATCGCCTCGGTGAGCCGGTCGAGATTGTCACCGACCGTCACCTGGTGGTGGGCGTCGAAGCCTTCGTCCGCCAGGCGCGCCCCGATCGTTGATCCATTCGTGTTGACGATCTGACCGATGAGCAGCTCGGTTCCCACTGCGATCACTTCGACGATCATCAGTTCCCCGCCTCCCAGAGGCCGAATTTCCAGCTCGGATCACCTGGATACATGGTTCCCTCGACCTGTGAGCGCTCGCCCATTCCGCGGGTGTTGGCCACCGCCGAACGGCCAAGATCCAGCTGTCGGGGTTCCCACAGGTCGAGTGCCCGGTCGATGTCGTGGTCGGACTCGATCAGTGCATCGCGCAGCGCCCACGCATCGGCGCAGGCCTTGGCCTGACCTGCGGCCACGTGCGGCCGTAGCCCGAACGCGGCGTCCCCGAGGATCAGAACCCGGCCGAAGACCATCTGGGGGACTTCGAGATCGAAGATCGCCTGGATCAGCGGCTCCCGACACTGGAGGACCACCTCTCGAATCGGCGGCGCGAGCAAGGCGGCTGCGGTCTCGAACATCTCGTCGAGGAACTCGGCACGGATCGATCCCGGCGGCATGGTCCCGCTGCGACGGCGGCCATCGACGTCGGTCATCAGCGCTGCGAATGTACCGTCGTCGGGGTAGTTGCGGTACCAGACCGAGTTGATGATGCGTCGCCCGGGGGCCGTGTCTCCATCGGAGTTCGGGATGGCGTACACGAGGATGTGGCTGTGATCGAGCACCTGGTACAGCATGGCGTCGGCGAGGTATCCGAGAGCCTCCTCGCTCAGTTCGGTCTCGGGGGTGACCGCCCGCCACGCCACGTAGCCCGCGTACTCGGGCTCGATCCCGGGGAGCAGGATCGAGCGGGCCGTCGAACCGAGCCCGTCGGCACATACGAGAACGTCCCCTTCGACCTCGCGGCCATCGGCGAGACGGAGGACCACACCGTCGTCGGTCTGATCGAAACCGACCATCTCCGCATCGAGGTGATATCGCTGGGATTCGAAGGATGCCAACAGGGCTTGATAGATCGTGCTCCATCCGCTGAACCGGAAATGATCCTCGTCGCTCGCCAGGATCACGCCATCGCGATCGACATAGGTCCAATCGGACAGCTCGAGGCTCACTCGCCGTTCGGCATCTGCATCGCCGCCGCCTTGGGTGAAGTACTGCTCTGTGATCGGGAGCACAACGATGCCGGTGCCGCGTTCCTGGAGCTCGGCGCTCGAGCGTTCGAAGATCTCGACGTCGTAGCCGAGATCACGGAGCAGCAGTCCGGCCGTGAGACCGCCGATCGAGCCACCGGCGACGAGGACTCGGCTCATGGCCGGCCGGGAACGGACGGGCGTTGCGATTCAGCCGCTCGATTCATCGAACAGTTCGACCGTGACGAAGCGGAGCGGCGTGTCACCGACGTTCTCGAGATCGTGAACCAGGGCGGTCTCGACGGTGTGCTCCAGGTACTTCGTGTCACCGACGCGGTAGTCACGTACCGCGTAGGTGCCGTCGTCGAACCGCTGAAGCCCTCTCCCACCTTCGACCACGGTCCAGAAGTAGTTTGTCGTGTGTGAGTGGAACGGACCGCGCTCCCCCGGCTGGAGGAGGATCTCCCACACCCGGATCCGCCGGTTCTCGAACCAGACCGATGTGCCGACATCGAGATTGCCGGGCGCCGCCGCCAACTCGTCGGCAAAATCGGCCGTGTCGTAGGTTCCTTGTTCGGTGATCTGGGGGTCCATGGTCTTCCGATCGGCGGGTTCGGTCTCTCGTGTTCAGCGATCATACATTGTGCATTGTCTGGGGCTCCGGTGCCGGCTCACGCGCTGACGACGTCCGCCGACATCCGCTGCCGCAGCAGCGTCCGCCGGCTCATGATCATGGCCGACGTGGCGGCTGCCGAGATCGCCGCAAGCACCCACCAGGCGGTCGTGAACGATCCGCGCTCACCGATGAAGCCCACCGCAAGCGGACCGAGAACCGTGCCGGTGAGGTTTCCGGCGAGGATGACGCCAGATGCCCGGGCGGCTGCCTCGGGGTGGATGCGAACCACGGTGAAGTAGACGAGCCCCGGCCAACCCCATGAGCCGATCATCGCAAGCGGCATGGCGATTCCATACGCCCAGGCCGACGACGAGGCGGCGAGGGCCAAACAGGCGACCGAGCCGAAGCCCAGGAGGGTGATCATTTCTCGATGCCCGGTACTGTCGGATCGGTCGGCGCTCCAGCCGGCGACGATGCGAGTGGTGAACACCAGAAGCGAGCTCACTGCGAGGAATCCGCCGGCAAGGCCCTCTGAGAAACCGGCTTCGACCGCCGACGGCACCACGAACAACGACAGTCCGTTACCGGCAGCGCCGCCGAAGATGCCGCCGAGTGCCATCCACCACAGCGCGTGCGACAGCGGGCTTCGCTCCGAGACGGTGCGCTTCTTCGCCCCGCCATGGGTCGGATTCAACAAGACTGGAGCAAACGCGATCGAGCCGATCGCCAAGCAGGCGGCGAGCACGTAGGTCCATCGCCATCCGAGTGCAATACCGAGCACCGGCAACAGCAGACCCGCGAAGGCTCCCGACAGGGGGACGGCACCCTGTTTCGCGCCGAAGCCGACGCCTTGTCTGCGGTAGACGGCATCGCGGGCGAGCACGACGTTCGTCGAGACCTGCATGAAGGAATTGGCGACTCCTCCGAGCCCCGCCACGAAAAGCAGGATCCACCAGCGTTGCGCTGCTGCCGCCAGCAGCCCGGCGGAAGCAGCCGCCCCGGCCCCGAGCCTCAAGCCGACGGTGGCGCCGAGCCGTTCCACCGCTGCTCCGACCGGATGCGCAACCAGAGCACCGACTCCGAAGTGGACCGCCGTAGCGAGCCCGAGCCGGGCGGTGCCGAATCCGAGTTCATTCGACAGCGACACCACCTGGGCGCTCGTGAGATACAAAGGGAGGATCCCCAACATCACGTACACGACAGCGGTCAACAGCGGCCGGCCGCGCAGGATCATCGAGGTCGATTCGAACATTGCGGCGATCCTTCGGCGTATCGGGAACCCCGGGCCAGCTGATCCTATACGATGCATGATCGAGCGGTATCGGTGTCGAGAAGGAGGAAACCGGCATGGCGAACGAGTACGGAGAGATCAGTTACGAGGTCAGAGACAACGTCGGGTGGCTCACCCTAGAGCGCCCCGAGGTGAAGAACGCGTTCCGGGAACAGACACTGGACGAGATCGCCGAGGCCGCCAACTCGACACGAGAGGACCCGACGATCGCTGCACTCGTGATCTCGGGATCAGGAGGTGCGTTCTCCGCAGGCGGTGATTTCCACGCCATGATGAAGCTGAACAAGGCGAACTCCTACATGTGGAACGACCGCATGATGAAGGTCGCCATGACGCTCAGAAACCTGCCGATCCCGGTGATCGCCATGGTCGAGGGCCCTTGTGTCGGCGGCGGGCACGAGCTGATGTTGTGGTGTGATCTCGTGATCACTGCCGAGGACGCGACCTTTGGCCAGACCGGTGCACGGGTCGGAGCCTGCCCGACGGTGGGCGCAACCCAGTACATCGCCAAGCTGATCGGCGAACGCCGGGCAAAAGAGATGATCTTCCTCTGCAAGACCTACACCGGCAAGGAGGCAGCCGAGATCGGGCTCGCCAATATCGCCGTCCCCGCAGAAGAGCTCAGATCCAAGGTCGAAGAAGTCTGCCGCCAGATCGTCGGGTACTCGTCGGCCACCATCCGGGCGACCAAAGTCTCGCTCAACTTCGACTCCGACGCCCTCTACCCGTCATGGCAGCACGGTATGGAGCTGCTGGCCAACATCTGGGGCACCGAGGAGTCACTCGAGGGCATGAACGCCTTCCTCGAGAAGCGCAAGCCCGATTTTCACCAGTTCCGGGAGCGAAACAAGGAAGTACTCGACCAGTACAAGGACGCGTTCGACCATGGCCTCAACCAGTCGGAGAAGTCTCGAGCACTCCGTAGCTGAGAACGTCGGGGACGGCGACACCGTCTTTCTCGGAGGCTTCGGTCATGCCGTCCCGTTCGCTCTCGGACACGAGTTGATCCGTGCCGGCAAACGCGAGCTGTCCGTCTGCCGGAGTGGTGCCGACATCCTGGCCGATCAGCTGATCGCCGCCGGATGTGTGTCTTCGGTGATCTTCGGTTGGATCGGGAACCCCGACGTCGGTATTGCTCATGCCTTCCGCCGTGCGATCGCAGATGGGACCGTTGCGTGGGAGGAATGGACGAACTGGTCGATGGTCTTGCGTCTCCAGGCAGCCGCCTGGGGGGTGCCGTACCTACCGGCCAAGGTCCTGCTCGCAGGTGATGGGCCAGGAGTGATCGACGGCCTGCAGCGGGTCACCTGTCCGTACACAGGTGAGGAGCTCGCCGCGATCCCGGCTCTCGAGCCGGACGTGGCACTGATCCACGCCCAGCGTGCGGACGAGCGGGGAAACGTCCAGATGTGGGGCGTGATCGGCGACACCGTCGTCGGCGCACTGGCGTCGAAGCGGATCGTCGTCAGTGTCGAGGAGATCGTCGCCGACTCCGTGGTCGACTCGTCACCGAACCTGACGGTGATCCCGGCACATCGAGTCACCGCTGTCTGCGAGGTGCCGTGGGGCGCGTATCCGTCGTATGTCGAAGGCGCATATACGCGCGACGATGACCACTACATCGAGTACGACCGTCGATCGCGGACGGACGAAGGCGTGCAGGAGCATCTCGACCGGTGGGTCAACGTCGACAGGGACACCTATCTCTCGATGATCGACCAGCGGCAATTGGCGACGGCGTGACGTCGGTGACGCACGCCAATGACGTCGAGTTCACGTCCTCCGCTGCAGCGAGGATGCTCCGCGATGGCGAGGCTTGTTTCGTCGGAATCGGAACGCCCTCGATCGCCGCGCTCACCGCCAAACACGTCCATGCTCCCGAACTGACGCTCATCTACGAGTCGGGAGCGTACGGCACGGTTCCTTCCCGGCTTCCGATGTCCACCGGCAGCCCTTCCGTTGCGAGTGGAGCCTCTTGTCTGGGCGATTGCAGCCTCGTCTTCGGGGATCTGCAGGCGGGGCGGATCGACGTCGCAATCCTCTCTGCCGCCCAGGTCGACCGCTTCGGCAACCTGAACAGCACCGTCATCGGTCCTTACCGCTCCCCGAAGGTGAGGCTCGTCGGTAGCGGGGGCGCCCACGACATCGCATCGCTCGTCGGTCGCACGCTCATCGTGATGCCACACGATCCCCGTCGTTTCGTGGAGCGGGTCGACTTCGTGACCGCGCCAGGCTTCGAACAGACGGGAGACCGACCGATCGGAACCCGAGGGAGGGGTCCAGTCGCAATCATCACACCGAGGGCGGTCTTCGGATTCCCCGAGGGTGAGCTGCACCTCGAGGCACTCCAGGCAGGCCACGATGCAGTGTCCGCAACGGAGGGCTTCGGGTGGGAGGTTCCGGTGGCGAATCGAGTCGAGCGGATCGAGCCGCCCACGGCGGAGGAGATGGAGATCATGGCACGGTGGACCCGATGAGCGGATCACTGGACGGTGTGGTCGTCCTCGACCTGACCCGGGTTCTGGCAGGGCCGCTGTGCACCATGATGCTGGGCGACCTCGGAGCGGAGATCATCAAGGTGGAGCGCCCCGGCCGCGGCGACGACACCCGCAGTTGGGGACCGCCTTTCCTCGGAAGCGAGTCGGCGTACTACCTCGGCGTCAATCGCAACAAGCGCAGCCTCGGCCTCGACCTCTCGTCGGAAGCGGGGCTGGACATCCTCCGCAAGCTTGTGAAACAGGTCGATGTCGTCATCGACAACTTCAAGATCGGAACGCTCGAACGCTGGGGCCTCGACTCCGACTGGTTCGAGGCCGAAGCGCCCGGCGTGGTCCGATGCACCATCTCCGGCTATGGATCGAGCGGACCGAAGGCCGGCGCTCCGGGGTACGACTTCATACTCCAAGCCGAGACCGGGCTCATGTCCATCACGGGCGAAGCAGACGGGCCTTCGATGAAGCTGGGAGTGGCGATCGTCGACATCTGCACCGGGATGCTGGCCACGATCTCGGTGCTGTCTGCGCTCAGAGCTCGCGACGAGACGGGCGCAGGACAGCGAACCGAGGTCACCCTCCACGACACCGGGCTGCTCATGCTCGCCAACGTCGCCTCCAACCATCTCATCTCCGGCGAGGACCCGGCCAGATACGGCAACGGCCATCCCAACATCGTCCCCTACCGGACGTTCCAGGCCGCCGACGGCGAGATCGCCATCGCGGTCGGGAACGACGACCAGTTCGCCAGATTGGCGCAACTCCTCGAGCATCCCGAATGGGCGTCAGACCCGCGATTCACCCTGAATCGGGACCGAGTTGTCAATCGCGAGCTGATCGACTCGATGATCCAGCAGGCCATCAGCGCCAGACCCCGGGCGGCATGGATCGATGCACTCGACGAGGCCGGGATCCCGTCGGGACCGATCAACACCGTCTCCGAGGCGCTCGACTCACCACAGACGCATGGCCGCGAGATGGTCACCGAGATCGAACATCCGGCGATCGGCATGATGCGCATGCTGGGCCTGCCGATCCACCAGGAGGGGACACCGGCAACGATCCGGCGCCACCCGCCCCTGCTGGGTGAGCACACCGACGAGATCCTCGCCGAGTACCTGACGATGACAACGGACGAGATCGAGCGACTGCGGTCGGCCGGCGTGTTGTGACCCGAAAGGACGAGACGATGCATTCCATGAGAGGCGCTGCGGCCGGCTTGGCCGGCGTCGCAGCGATGGCGGGTGTGATCACAACGATGCGACGCTGGCTTCTCACCTCAGAGCAGCTTGCAGCGTCGCGAACGCACCCTGAGAAGATCGTCCAGCGGATCGCCGACACGATGGGCGCCGGCGAACTCGACGATCAGACGAGGAGACGGCTCGGAGACATCATCCACTTCGGCTACGGCGCAACCTGGGGAGCGATTCTGTCGATCAGGACATCGGACCGAGAGATCCGCATCGGACGCGACGGGCTCACACTCGGGCTCGGCTTGTGGGTGTTCGGCTTCAACGTGCTTCTCCCGCTGATCAGAGCCCATCCGGGTTCATGGACCTGGAAACGCCGAGAGTTCGCCCTGACGCTGGCGGCACACACCACCTACGGTTTGACTACGGCCGCCGCATTGAAGCTGTACGGAAGCAAACGACCCGGGAGTCCTACCTGATGAAACTCAACGACCCCACGCTCCTCCACACCGAGACCTACATCGATGGTCAATGGGTGGGAGCCGACGGCGGGGAGGCTTTCGACGTCGTCAACCCGGCTGACGGAGCGGTCGTCGGATCCGTGCCCGATCTCGGAGTCGGCGAGACACGCAGGGCGATCGACTCCGCCAACCGGGCGCTTCCCGAATGGCGGGCGCTGACCGCCAAGAAGCGGGCCTCGGCACTCAAGAAGTGGCACACCCTCTTGATGGAGAACGTCGAGGACATCGCCCAGATCATGTCGCTCGAGATGGGCAAACCGATCCGGGAGTCTCGCGGCGAGGCCGTGTTCGGATCGAACTTCGTGGAATGGTTCGCAGAAGAGGGCAAACGCGCCTACGGCGAGATCATCCCGACACACGACGTCAGCAAGCGCTTGCTGGTCGTCCGACAGCCGATCGGCGTGGTCGGCGCCATCACACCATGGAACTTCCCGCTCGCCATGATCACTCGGAAGGTGGCACCAGCGCTCGCCGCCGGCTGCACGGTTGTCGTGAAGCCGGCGGAGGATTCACCGCTCACGGCGCTGGCAGCAGCCGATCTCGCCGATCGCGCCGGCCTGCCCGCCGGGGTGCTCAACATCATCACCACCAGCAATCCCGAGCCCGTCGGTCAGGAGATCTCCACCAACCCGATCATCAGGAAGATCTCCTTCACGGGCTCGACCGAGGTGGGCAAACACCTGATGGCGAATGCGGCCGGAACCGTGAAGAACGTCTCGTTGGAACTCGGAGGGAACGCTCCCTTCATCGTCTTCGACGACGCCGACATGGACGCCGCCGTCCAGGGGGCGATCGCGTCCAAGTACCGGAACAGCGGCCAGACCTGCATCTGTGCCAATCGGATCTACGTACAGGCCGGGATCTACGACGAGTTCGCCAAGAAGTTCGCCGAGGCCGTCAGTTCGCTGAAGGTAGGTGCGGCCGTCGACGACGCCACCGAGATCGGGCCGCTGGTGAACCAGGACGCGCTCGAGAAGGTCGAGACGCTCGTGACGGATGCGCTCGAGAAGGGTGCAGGCGTTCTGACCGGCGGCAAACGCCACGCATTGGGCAAGACCTACTACGAGGTCACGGTGCTGACCAACGTGACCTCCGACATGAGGGTTGCCAGCGAAGAGATCTTCGGGCCGGTCGCTCCGCTCTATCGGTTCGAGACCGAGGACGAGGCGATCGCCCTCGCAAACGACACGACCTACGGTCTGGCGTCGTACTTCTACGCCGGCGACCTCGGCAGGATCTGGCGGGTGAGCGAGGGCTTGGAGTACGGGATGATCGGGATCAACACCGGTCTCATCTCCACGGAGCTCCACCCGTTCGGAGGAGTCAAGGAATCCGGGATCGGCCGGGAGGGATCACACCACGGATTGAGCGAGTTCCTCGAGACGAAGTACCTCTGCATGGGCGGCATCTGATGGGTTTCATCGTCATGGATGCTCTCGACAAGGAGACCGTGACGCCGAAGTATTCGACCGCCTACGGCGAGTTGATCACCGGGAGCCAGGTCGAGGTCGGCCGTCTCAGGTTCGAGAAGGGGTACGGAGCCGTCGAACACGCCCACCCACAGGAACAGGTGCTGATAGTGCTCGAGGGCAAGGTCAGGGTCACGCTCGGAGGCGAGACCGCCGAGCTCGGGCCGTTCTCGGGCTTCCACGCTCCCCCAAACGTCCCTCACACGCTCGACGCACTCGAAGACACCACGGTCATCTCGTGCAAGGGAATCATCGGAGGGACCGGCCACCGGATCTGAGGCGTGTCGGTTCCGTCCGTGCCCGAGACGCCAGCCACCCGAACGCCGTGGATCGACTGCGGACGCTCCTACCGCCACCCGAAACGCGCCGGGGCAACACCCCGCCACCCACTCAAAACGGCGATGCCTACATCGCCCGCAAAGTGCTCGCACCCCGAGGCGCGGAGCAGGGGCGCAGCCGGGCCTTCGGTGTCAGGTGCCCGATGGGACGAGGTCGTAGAGATGGGTGCCGAACGTGGCGCGTGCCCGCTCGACGACATCTGAGACCGCTTCGATGAAACGCCCCCGCTCATCGGTTGACAGATCGACGAACGCCACGCCTTGTCCGGTCATCAGCGTCCGGTACTCGAGCTCTTTGTCTGCCGCGGCGCCACGTTGATGCGCGATCGCCTCTGCAACGGCTCTTCGCACCACCTCCTGATCGTCGACGGCCAGAGCCGACAGCGAACCGGGATGGGCGTAGATGCCCCGCGCCCCGTAGAGATGCGCCGTCATGGTGGCGTAGGAATGAACGTCGTTCACGCCGTAGGCAACGGTGTTCGCCAACGGGTTCTCCTGCGCATCGACCTCGCCGTCCTGGATCATCTTGATGCCTCGACTCAGCTCGACCGGCACCGGAACCCCTCCCCATGCCTCGATCATCGCTTCGTGCAGCTCGTTCGGCTGGAGCCGAACGGTCATCCCCGCGACATCGCCGGGGACACGCACCTCCCGGAGCCGATTGGTGAAGTGCCGGAAGCCGTTGTCCCAGTACCCGAGGACTGCGTAGGGCGTCGCCGCTTCGCTCGCGACCGTGAGAGCGGCACCGAGGTCTCCGTCCAGCGCCGCATGCGCCTGGTCGAGCCCATCGAAGAGGAACGGCGTCTCCAGCACGTTGAGCTCGGGGACCTGCTTGCCGAGGTAGCTCGTCGAGAAATAGCACAAGTCGAGTTCGCCGGTCTCGACCATGTCGAGCAGAGCAACTGCCGGCCGCCCGAGATCGAGCACGTTGCCCATGACGTCGACGGCGATCCGGCCCTCGGTGAGTCGCTCGACGGCGTCCGCAAACACGGCGAGCGCCGATGAATGGGAGGAATCCGGCGGTGCGTACCCACCGACCCGCAGCGTGGTCTCAGGCACGGATCTCACTCAGTTCGACCGTGAGCGTGACCGTGTCCGGCGGAAGGCAGGCGGTGTCGCTGCACGCCTGGTAGGCGACCGTGATCGGCAGCGTCAACGGCCCCGAGTCCTCCAGCACGTAGAACGGCACGATGAGATCGATCTCCCCCTCGGCAACGGTGAACGTCTCGTCGAAACCGGCGACCGAGAAGGGATGCCCCTGCGGCGGAGCTTGCTCGAGCGTGAAGACGCCCTCGGTAGGGGCGATGGTGACGCTCAGATTGGTGAAGCCATCGGGGTTGGGAGGCACATACACATGGAAGTCGCGATCGACTGCCACCCTCACGAACAGGCGGACCACCTGATTGGGGAAGTACTCGGGCGTGTCCACCCATGCTGCGACGGTTACCGCCGGGCCGTCCGCCGTGGTCACGTCCGTTGTCGTAGCCGCCTCGATGCCAAGCCGCCCCAGGAGCGTCCCGCCACCCGGGCGGATGCGATGGCTGCGTTCGAAGAGCTTCTCGACGACGACGCCGTCTTCGTCGAGGAGGAACGTGCCCGGGTATGGCAGGCCCCGGTGGCGCTCCTCGAGCGGCTTGCCCCAGAATGCCCGTTCCTCGGCGATCTGGGTGTTCAGGAGTCCGAGCCTCTCGATCGTTCGGGAGCCTTCATCGGACAGGAGCGGGTAGCTGATCCCGTGCTTGCCGGCGAATGCAGACAGAATGTCTACTCCGTCATAGGAGATGGCTGCCACAGCCACATCATCGGCGCTGGCTTCCACCGTCCGTTGCAGCTCGACCAGCTGCATACGACACCATGGTCACCAATCGGCGCTGCGGTGGAACACCACGAGGGCACGACGACCGGCGCGATGCCCGTGAAGGTCGACGAGCGACCCGTGTTGGTCGATCAATTCGACATCGGGGAAGCGCTGCCCGACCGCTGGCCCTACGTCGTCGAAGTCGACTTCGGGCAGGCCGAACGCTGGATCGTCGATGAGTGTCATGCCGGATCGATGCCTTCCACCCAGTACAGCCGCGTGAGTGCATCGAGGTCTTCCTGTGAGACGTTCTGAAGCCTCACTCGCGTGCGATCAGCCATGTTGTTGCGGTCGCGTCCGCCGAAGACCCCCAGATCGGACAGCACTTCGCGATGGAAGGTACCGGCCTCGGTTGTCAGGTCGACGATCACATTGACCGTGGGCGCCGAGCGTGACACGTCGTCACTGACCTTCCCGCCTGACGTAACCCGGCCGAAGACCGGTGCCGCCAACAGGATCAGCGCCAGCACGGTCACGCCGATGACGGGCCGGAACCACCATCGGCTGTAGAACCGGGGAGCCGAGCCTGGCCGGTCGAGCGTCATGAAGCCGACCCGACCATTCCCCAGCGCTCGATGGTGCGGCGCTCGAGCGGAGCGAGGAGCCAGCGGTCCATGACCATCCCGATCACACCGATGGTGAGCGCTCCCGCCATGATGTTGTCCATCCGAGAGAATTCCTGCTGCTCGAAGATCCATGCGCCGAGGCCGAGCGAGGCGCCGACCAACTCGGCGGCGATGACTGCACGCCAACCGAATCCGAGCCCAGACCGCAGGCCGGACATGATGTAGGGCATCGCTCCCGGCACGATGACCTGGCGGATGACATCCATCCGGCTCGCCCCCAGCGTGAGGAGCCCGTTTTGGAGAACGTCGGGAACGAGCCGCACTCCGAGCATCGTGTTACCGAACACCAGGAAGAAGGCGGCGTTCCAGACGATGAAGACCACCATTCCGGTCCCCGGGCCGAACCACGCCACCGCCAGCGGGATCCATGCGATCCCGGACAAGGCGTTCATGAACGTCGTCAGTGGACCGAGAAACTCCGCGATCGGCTTCGACAGGCCGGCGGCCACGCCAACCACGACTCCCGTCGAGGCTGCGACGAGGAACCCCAGAATGAGTCGTTGCACGCTGGCACCGACGTTGGCGAGGTAGGGATCGGAGTTGAACGGCGCCTCGAAGACCAGGGCGGGCGACGGCAGGACACCGACCGGCGGGTCGAACAGCAAGACGGCGAGGCCCCACAATGCGACGAGGATGGCGAACGGGACGGCCGGGAGCAGCCACTTCTTGACAGTCCTCCCGATGGGTGGTGACGCCGCAGAGATCGTGGTCATGCGCTCACCGCCCCCCATTTCACGTTGATCGTTTCCTCGATCGGCCGGAGGATCAGTCGATCCATGAGCAGCCACAACACTCCGAGCACGATCATGCCCGCCATGACCTTCCCGATCACACCCTGGGTGCGGGCGTCGAAGATGAAGAAGCCGAGCCCACCTCCGGCCGTCGTCCCAACCACGAACTCGCCGGCGATCAATGCACGCCATCCAAAGCCGATACCGAGGCGGAGGCCGGTCATCACGCTCGGAAACGAGCCCGGCATGTAGACGTCTCGGATGATCCTCAGCGTCCCGGCCCCCATGGTCCGACAGGCATCGCGATACCGCTTGGGGATCGTACGGACGCCGATCATGGCGTTGAAGGCGACCGGGAACAGCATGGTGTAGACGATGACGGCCTGGATGGTCGTCTCGGTGAAGCCGAACCAGATGATCATTGCGGGAAGCCAGGCGATTCCGGACACGGCATTGAAGAACCGCATGATCGGCTCGGCGGCCTGGGCAACGTCCTCGTCCAGACCCAGCAGCCATCCCATCGGCACACCGAGGCCGATGGCAATCAGGGTGCCGATCCCGAGGCGCGCCAGGCTCCGGGCGATGAATGTCGGCAGAGCACCTTCGGCGATCGAATCGATGAACGACCCGAACACCGAGGCCGGCGAGACGAGGATGATCTCGGGCGGGTCGAGGACCGCCCAGATCGCCCACCAGGCCAAGATCGCCACGACGAAAGGAAGGAGAGCCCTGATGACGCTGGAGAGCCCGGCCACTCCGAAGAGCCCTGGCGACTCGGACTGGGCGGCGCGAACGGCGCCGAGGTCCTTGCCCGTTGCTGTCGTTGTGGACGCAGGCTTCACCACGATCAGCCGTCCTGCCCAGTCGGTTCTACGGCTTCTCCACGCACGAGGCTGAGCACGTGCTCGACCGTGTCTTGGAGCGCTTCATCGTGGCTCATGCGCTCCCAGGACCGTTCGGCCCTCGGGACCGGCACGTGGACTTCTTCTTTGATGCGGCCCGGGCGGGCACTCAACGCCATCACCCGATCACCCAGAAAGACGGCTTCTTCCACGCTGTGGGTGATGAAGAAGACCGTCTTGCCCGTTCGGACCGTCAAGTCGTTCAGCTCCTCTTGGAGGGTGAGCCTGGTCATGGCATCGACGGCGGCGAACGGTTCGTCCATCAGGATGATCTCTGGGTCGGACACCCAGGTCCGTGCCACGGCAACGCGTTGGCGCATGCCGCCGGACAACTGGTGTGGGTAATGGCCTTCGAAGCCCTCCAGTCCTACGAGCGAGGTCATCCGGTTCACCCGCTCGTCGATCTCGGGTTTGGCGACCCCCTGGATCTCGAGGCCGTGGGCGATGTTCCGATACACGGTCCGCCACGGCAGTATCGCCAGCTCCTGGAACACGACACCTCGGTCGGCCCCTGGGCGCTCGATGGCCCGGCCGTTCACGAACGCCTTCCCGGCACTCGGTCGAATGAACCCCGCCAGGATGTTCAGCAGGGTCGTCTTCCCACAGCCAGAGGGACCCACCACCGTGACGAAGTCACCGGGCAGGATCTCGAGATTGACATCGTCCAGGGCATGGACGGTCTTCCGGGTCTGCGGGTCGGTGAAGGAATGACTGAGACCCTCGACGGAGATGGTGGGGGGCGCTGCTTGCGCAGCGCCCCCGGTTGGTACGGTCATCCCTCGAATCCGTCGCACTCCTCGACGGTCTCGGGAAGAGGCGGCAAGTCGGCGATCCACTCGGGATGCTCGGCCAGGACCTCGTCGAGCACGCTCGAGTCGATCAGATCGTCAGCGGTGAACTCACCTTCGATGCTTCCTGAGTCGACCAGCTGCTGAGCGGTGATCTCAACCCCATAGCGGGTGCAGATCGAGACACGCGGGTCGTAGGTGTTCCGCGAGATTGCTTCGACGACGGCCTCTTCACTGACACCCTCGATGAAGGAGAGCACCACGGTCGCTGCGTCTTCGGGGCTTTGACGGATCAAGAAGGCAGCCTCGACCACGCCTTCGATCATCCGCTTGAACACGTCGCGCTTCTCATCGATCTGACCGTCGACGGCTCCGAGCCCGATGGCAGACAAGACGAGACTCTCGCCCGCCGAGACCTCGACGGCGTTGTCGCCCAGGTCGAGGAGCGCAGCAGTCCGGAACGGGTCCCAGGGGACCGCGGCATCGACGTCGCCGTTCACGACCGCTGTCCGCATGTCGGGAGCGCCCATCGCCACGATCTCGATGTCGTCCTCGGAGAGGCCGTTCTGTGCGAGCCATGCCCGCAGATAGGCACGCGGGGTGCCGCCACCGGTGACTCCGAACGTCTTGCCGACGACCGAATTCGGATCCTCGGTGATGCCGCGATCGGCGCGGCCGACGATGCCGATCCAGTCCACATACTTGGCGTTGGTGGCATCGTTGTTGTACGGCGCGACGAGCTTCGTCAAGAGCCCGGAAGCACGCTGCGGGGCTACGCCTGTACCGCCGTTGACGGAGCCGAACTCTGCCTGCCCGGACTCGAGACCGGCGGCGATGTCTGCTCCCGAGCCGAGTGTCTGGACGTCGGCGTTGATGCCACGGTCTGTCCACAGGCCGAACTCGACCGCGAAGAACACGGGGAGATGGGCCATGTTGTTGACGACGAGCAGCGACACATCGTCGAATTCCGTGACCTCCTCCATCGCCTCGGTGGTCTCGGTCATCGCCTCGGTGGTCTCGGTCATTGCTTCGGTGGTCTCGGTCATCGCCTCGGTGGTCGCCGGCGCCTCGGTGGCG
>JAHEIN010000201.1 GCA_024639335.1 bacterium
TGGTTCCCGATGGCCAGGTCGTCCAAACGAACACCTGGAACCGTCACGGCAGCGATCTCGCCTCGATAGTCCCGCTCCGCTGGGGCGATCGAGCTCTCGCCCATGAATCGTCCTGTCACCATCAGCTGAACGTTCCCTGGCTTCGACACGGCTGCAGCGCCCGTGACCTCGATGTGATCCTGGAGATAGTTGATCGCGACATTGTCTGCAATCACCTCGACGAGTGCAGGGTTCGCCTCGACTGCATGCACCCTCCCTCGTGGGCCGGTTCGGAGCGCCGCCAGCACCGAGAAAACACCGAGGTTCGCTCCCACATCGACGAACGTGTCCCCCCGCTGCAGATTGGCGATGAGGAAGCGGGTCAGCCCAGGGTCGTACATGCCTTCGTGGACGAGTGTGGGCGTCAGAGACAGATCGTCGGCGGGGACGATGAGCTTGCCTCCCCAGCGAGGAGCGATGAGCATCCTGTTTCGCCCGACGTAGGTGCCGAACGCGGCCTGTGGAGCGCGGAACGTGATGTCGGGGGCTGGGGCGATCACCGAGCCGGCTGCCATCGAGTTCTGTTCTGGGAGAGACTCCTCGACGGGAAGACTCGAAGCAAGATCCGCGACATTCCAGAGGAACTCGGGGGCTTCGACGGCCGGCCCGAGGAGCATCACACGGTCGCGAAAGGCGGCGGTGCCTTCGTTGTCTCCGGTCAAGTTGGCGATTGCACCGCCGAGATAGGCGAAGTCGCTGAGACCGGGGTAGGTCGCGATGGCCTCTCGAGCCAGCGACACGGCCGCTGCATCTTGTTCGAGCTCGATGAGACTGAACAGCATCCATCGAAGCGCCCCGATGCGATCGCCGTCGGAGTCGGCCGCGGCGAATCGTGCCTTCGCGCTCTCGAATGCTGCAGCTGATTCACCGGCCATCAGTAGCTGGTGCGACCGGTCCGGGGTGGAGTGTGGGCGGCGCAATGGAAGCAGATGCCGCTCGGCGTCGTTTCCCGTGCTCCGCCATGCGACCCGCTCCCAGTGAGCCACCATGTGGTTCGGTGGGCCCTCGACGACCACGGGGAGCTCGATCTCACATGCGCTCGTAGACGTCAGGAGTTGGTTGAACCGCTCTACGTCTTCCGCGTCCATGAAGTCGTCGTCTCGGAGCGAGATGGTCCAGTTGTCTACGTCGCTGTGGACCGGTTCCTCGGCCGCAGCTTCGGTCAGGATCGACTCCAGATGATTCATGATGTCCTTCCATCGGTATTGCCGTGCGGAGCGGAGACCGTTGGTGGTCAGGGTCGCCCTGAGGGTTTCGTCGGCGAGCAGGCGGAGAACGGCATCTTCGAGCTCGGCCATCTCACCAACCGAAACGAGCAAGGCGTTGCCGTCGTGTTCGGCGTATTCGAGGATGCCTCCGTTCGAGAAGCTGACGACCGGAGTGGCGCTCGCCATCGCCTCGAGAGGTGGAAGCGGGAACGTCTCGTAGCGTGATGCCGAGACATACACGGTGGCCTCGCGGTACAGCCGGGCGAGTTCGGCCTGATCCGGTGAGACGTGAATTCGGATTCCCTCATCGGTGGGTGGGTCTTCCGGCTGCTGGGCAGTCACCCAATCGAGCTCGAGGTCTGGATGATCCACCGATAGTTGCCGCCACAGGTCGATCAGTTCCGTGATGCCTTTGAACTCGGCCGTTTCGTTGCCGACGATGATCATTCGACACCCGTTCTTCACTCCGTCGCCTGGGCAGAAGACATCTGAGTCGATGGCGTTGGCGATCGTGTGGCTCACGATCCCATACCGGCCCACCAGTGCTCGACTTGCCACCTCCGACAGAGTGATGGTGAGGTCTGCGCAGTCGAGGTTCTCCTGCACGTGACGTCGGGTCGAGTCGTCTACGTCTTCGTAGAGGTGGAAGTCCCCCTGCTCGAAGTAGACGAGGGTGCCGGCAGCGCGCGACAGGTCCGCAATCTGGTCCCAATAGGTGGCAACGATGACGTCGGCGTCGATGGCGAACTGATGCCAGTCGGCACCCAGCGGCACTGAGCGGAATCCAGCCGTCAACGGATGCCAATCGGGTCTCGGCCCGTGACCGAGGAGCGTGACCTCGTGGCCCATCGCGGCGAGGCGATTGGCATGCTCGATCACGATGCGCGCGCCACCGCAGGGGTCGAGCCGGTTTGCCACATACGTGACCTTCAACTCACGAGAGGCAGGCTGGCGCAAGCCGTCAACCGACTGGCGGTCAGGCCGGGCAACCGGCGGATTGCGCCAATACCTCTTTTGTCTCAACTTCTGAACGAGATCATCGGAAGAGGGCGGGGCGGTGAGGGTGAAGAGCCGAGGTGCCTCGTCTCTCGAGAGCGGCAAACCACCCATGAACTCGGACACGCGTTCGTTGGAGATCGGATTGTCACGTAGCGTCCGGACCGAGCTCGAATGCGATGCAGCCACCGACTGAGCGGCTGCCAGGATGGCGGCCGCAGACGAGTGGAAGAACGGTCGCCGTTGGAGGGGGGCAGTTCGCGGCGTCACTTCCGCCAGGACCTCCTCCACCTGCTGTACGTATCGGTCGGCGCCGTGGAGCCCAATCGCCGCTTTGCGGATGTCGTCAGCGTCCACCGTTGAATCGAGCGCTCGCCTGGCCGCCTCCGCAAGCGCCCGAGGATCGCCGGAAGCGAACGTCTCGAAGCCGAGAGACTCGCTGACCTCTCGCAACCCGCCTATTCCGGAGGCGATGACGGGCACCCCGCAAGAAGCAGCCTCGATTGCCACCAGTGACGATGTCTCTCCGGCCATCCCGACCATGACCGAAGGGATGACCACCAGATCTGATGCGACGTAGCGTTTCCGCATTTCGTCATGAGGACCCACGCCGACGACCGTCACGTTTTCTGGCAGCGGACCGGGCGGTGCTTCGGTCAGAACGATCGATGCATCGATCTCTGCCGCCGCGGAAACGAGATGCTCGATCCCCTTGAACCGGTTGTGTCTGCTCGGGCAGAACACGATCGGCGCGTCGCTCTGCCAGCCGAGGTCTTTCCGCGCCTGCAGGCGATCCCCGGGTCGGAAGTGGTCGGTGTCGATGGGGTTCTGGATGGTGCTGGCCTGTATCCCAGGATGGACCGATTCGAGCCGTTCTCTCAACGAATCGCTCACCGTGATGACCGCAGCGGCGTGTTGCAGCGCTGCGCGTTCGAGATCGAAGAGGTAGCGATACTCCTCCGAGTTCTCGGTCAGGGCACCTTTCGCAACGTCCTCTGCCGTTGCGATCCCATGGATCACGGCGACCACCGGAATCGATGTTCGCTCCATCAGGCGGTGCGCTCCCACCACGTCGGTCGCCAAGATCACATCGGGGAGGTTGCCGCCGCTCGTCGATCGTTCGAAAGCGTGGATGAGGGCCGACGATCGAAGGTCCCAGTACCGTTCGAGCAAGGTCGTCCCAACGAGATCCGCTGGGATTCCGAATCCGAGTTGATCCAGATCGGGGCCGAGAACTTCAACGCGGTGACCGGCCCGAATCAACTGCCGAGCCGTCATGTCGATCGCAGTGGTGACTCCACCGGGGTTGGGATGGTCGAGCGAGGCGATCGTGACCGACACCGTTGCTGACGGCCGCTTCTCGTTTTCGGCGGTGGTGGCCTTGGACGTTCGAAGCCCGAGCAGGCCGGGTGGGTTGTGCACGGTTTGCATGACTCTCCTTCGGAACCACGTGCTTCCGTGCACCGTCTCCGGGTCGACCGAACCGGTTGTGCCTTAAGGAATGAGTCGAGGGTGTGATTGGGCGGACCATCGCATATGAACGAAGAAGGGGCCCGCCGTCCGTGGCGGGCCCCTTCTGCTCGGTTGGTCGTTCTCTATCGGAGGAGGGAGAGGACGTTTGAGGGGACGGCGTTGGCTTGTGCGAGCATTGCAGTGCCTGCCTGGGACAGGATCTGGTGCTTGGTGAAGTTGGCCATCTCCATTGCCATGTCGGTGTCACGGATCCGGGATTCGGATGCGGTGAGGTTCTCGACGGCGACGGACAGGTTGTTCACGACGTGCTCGAGCCGGTTCTGGGTCGCACCCAGCTTCGACCGGGCCGTCGACACGTCGGCGATCGCGTCGTCGACGGAGGCGATTGCCGCCGACGCTCCTGCGCCGGTGGTGAGCACGAGCGAATTGATGCCGGTTGCTCCCAGTACGTTCGCAGACGTCAGCGACAGGTCATCGTTGACCGACAGCGTGTCGCCGGAGTTGGCGCCGATCTGGAAGTCCAGGGTGGTTGTCCCGTAGTTGCTGAACACGGTCTTGCCGGCGAACTTGGTCCGGGTGCCGATCGCATCCAGTTCTTCGACCAGCTCATCGACTTCGGCCTGCTGGGCCACACCGTCGGTGGTGGCGGTGTTGGCGGCGTCTACGGCCAGTTCACGGATGCGCTGGAGGATCGAGTGGACCTCGTTCATCGCGCCTTCTGCGGTCTGGACGAAGCTGATGCCGTCCTGGGCGTTGCGGATGGCGGCCTTGTTGCCCGAGATCTCGGCGCGGAGCGTTTCGCTCTTGACGAGTCCGGCGGCG
>JAHEIN010000202.1 GCA_024639335.1 bacterium
CCGTGGGTGAAACCGTGCTGCTCGGCGAGCTGCATCCGCTCGACCAGCTTCCTCGCAGGAGGATTGGCCTGGAGAACGGCCCCGAACGTCAGCTCACCTGATCGTCCCATCAGATCAGGTATTGGTTGGTGTCGCGAGCGATGAAGTCACCGTCTCCGGGAGAACCGTGATATTGGTCGTTCTCGATCAGTACCCGGCCACGCGACATGACCAGCTCGATCTTGCCTTGGACGGTCTTGCCCTCGTACGCCGAGTAGTCGACATCCATGTGGTTGACGTCGACCGACATCACGGTCTCGACGTCGGGGTTCCAGATCACGATGTCGGCGTCGGACCCGATGGAGATCGTGCCCTTCTTGGGGTACATCCCGAACATCTTCGCCGGTGTGGCCGAGCACACCTCGACGAACCGTTCGAGCGACATGCGGCCATCCGAGACGGCCCCGTCGTAGATGAGCCGCATGCGCTCCTCGACTCCGGGTAGGCCGTTGGGGATCTTGGTGAAGTCGCCCTCACCGAGTCGCTTCTGGGTGCCGAGTGTCGGGTGGTCGTTCATGCAGAAGGGGCAGTGGTCGGTGGAGATCACCTGGAGGTCGTTGGTTGCGAGCGCCTGCCATAAGGCCTCCTGGTGCCCGTCCTCTCGATCACGGACCGGGGTCGAGCAGACGTACTTCGCACCGTCGAATCCGGGCTCACGGAGGTTGTCCCAGTCGAGGTAGAGATACTGGGGGCAGGTCTCCCCGAAGACGTTGAGACCGCGATCACGCGCCAGCGCCACTTCGGCGACAGCCTCCTCGGCAGACATGTGAACCACATAGAGCGGACAGCCGGCCAGTTCGGCGTAGGCGATGGCCCGGTGCGTGGCCTCCGACTCGGTGATCGGAGGTCGGGTGACGGCGTGGTAGATGGGATCGGTCTCGCCCCGCTTGATCGCCTGATCTCGCAAGACGTCGATGACGATTCCGTTCTCGGCGTGCATCATGATCGTCCCGCCGTTCTCGGCGGCTTTCTGCATCGCCATGAAGATCTGCCCGTCAGTGGAGTAGAGCACGCCGGGATAGGCCATGAACAGCTTGAAGCTGGTGACACCCTCGCCCATGAGGATGTCCATCTCTTTGAGCGTCTGATCGTTGACGTCGGACACGATCATGTGAAAGCCGTAGTCGACGGCACAGTTGCCGTCTGACTTCTGTCGCCAGGCCTCGTACCCGTCCATCATCGGCTCGCCGATGGTCTGGACGGCGAAGTCCACGATGGTGGTGGTCCCTCCCCATGCCGCCGCCCGGGTCCCGGACTCGAAGTCGTCGGATGCGTAGGTTCCTCCGAACGGGAGTTGCATGTGGGTGTGGACGTCGACGCCTCCTGGGAACACATACCGTCCGCCTGCGTCGATCACCCTGTCGGCCGTCCACCCGTGAGACCCGGAGGCGGCGATACCCACAACGGTTGCCCCGTCGATCAGGACATCAGCAGCCATCCTCCCGGCATGGGTCACCACGGTGCCATTCTCGATGAGCGTCTTCATTTCGATCCTCCTAGATCCGGTCGGCTGTTTCGATGGCCGCCTCGAGGATCCCGTACCCCTCATCGGCCTCTTCCTCAGTGAGCGAGAGGGGTGGAGCGAGCCTGAGAACGTTGCCGTACATCCCGCCCTTCCCTACGAGCAGGCCTCGTTGCTTCGCCTGTTCCATCACCTCGGCGGCGCCGTGCTTGTCTGGGCGTTTCGTGCCGGGCTCGACCATCTCGATGCCGATCATGAGGCCCTTGCCCCTGACTTCTCCGATGCTGTCGACCCGCTCGGCAAGCCCGTCGATTCGGTTTCGCAGGTGACTGCCCACCTTGTAGGCATTGGTCTGAAGGTCGTGTTCGATCACGTACTCGAGGTTTGCGAGGGCGCCGGCGGTCGAAAGCGGGTTGCCCCCGAAGGTCGAGATCGAGTTGGCGGGGAGGGAGTCCATCAGCTCGGCGGAGGCGATCACTCCCGCCATCGCCAGGCCGTTCCCGAGACCCTTGGCGAAGGTCATGATGTCGGGCGTGATGCCGTGGCTCTGATAGCCCCAGAAGTGCTCGCCGGTCCTCCCCCACCCGGTCTGGACCTCGTCGGAGATGAACAGGATCCCGTGCCGATCCAACACCTCTTTCATCGCTCCGAACAGCCCATCGGGTGGCGTGATGAACCCGCCGACACCCTGAATCGGCTCGACGATCATCGCTGCGACGTCCCCGGCGGTCGCGACTTCGAGCATGTTCTCGAGATCGGCGACACATTCAGCGATGAACTCGTCCTCGGGCAGATGTCCGAACGGGCTGCGATAGGTGTAACCGCCGTGGACGTAGGTGACGTTGAACGGGCTGTACCCGGTCGATGACCAGCTCCGCTGGCCGGTGATGGCCACCGCCGAGTGCGACTTGCCGTGATAGCTGCCGCGTAACGCGAGGATCTGATTGGACCGCCGCTGCTGGGTGGCGAGCATCAGGGCCGCGTCGTTGGCCTCGGTCCCCGAATTGGTGAAGAACACCTTGGCGTCCGATATGCCGGACAGTTCCGAGATTCGTTCGGCCAACTCGATCTGGCTCTCGATGAGATACAACGTCGACGTGTGCAGCATCCGGTCGGCCTGGCGTTTGATGGCCTCGACCACCTCGGGCACCTTGTAGCCCGACATCGTCGTCAAGATCCCTCCGAAGAAGTCGAGATAGCGGTTGCCCTCGGCGTCGACCACATGGCGCCCCTCGCCGTCGACGAGCGCGATGGGCTCGTCGTAGTAGAGGGCCATCCAGGCAGGCAGGACCTTGCGATGTCGCTCGAGGAGTTCGGCGTGTTCACCCATCGCCGACATCAAGGTGCCGTGAGCGCTTCGTATGCGTCAGGTCGCCGATCCCGGTAGAAGGCCCAGACCTTGCGAACCTCTTCGAGCATGTCCATCTCGAGGTCTCGCACCAGCAGCTCTTCGGTCTTGTCAGATGCGGTGTCACCCACGAACTGGCCTCTCGGGTCGACGAAATACGAAGAGCCGTAGAAGTCGTTGTCGCCGTATGGCTCGATTCCAACCCGGTTGATGGCGCCGATGAAGTACTCGTTCGCAACTGCAGAGGCGGGCTGTTCGAGGTTCCACAGGTACATCGAGAGCCCTCGGCTGGTGGCCGACGGGTTGAACACGATCTTGGCCCCGCCGAGGCCGAGCGCCCGCCATCCCTCCGGGAAGTGACGGTCGTAGCAGATGTACACGCCGATCCTTCCCACAGAGGTGTCGAAGGTCGGATAGCCGAGGTTTCCGGGACGGAAGTAGAACTTCTCCCAGAAGCCTCCGACGTGGGGGATGTGGGTCTTGCGGTACTTGCCGAGGAATGTGCCGTCGCGTTCGATCACCGCTGCAGTGTTGTAGAGGAATCCGTCGTCCTCCTTCTCGTACACCGGGACGACCAGCACCATCTCGGTCTCCTTGGCGAGCTGCATCATTCGCTGGAGGGTGGGGCCGTTTGGCACGGGCTCGGCAGAGTCCATGTGCTCGGCCTCTTGGACCTGACAGAAGTAGGCGTTGTCGAAGAGCTCCTGGAAGCACATGACTTGCGCACCCTGATCCGCCGCCTGGTGGGTGTAGTCGATGTGCTTCTGGATCATGGACTCCTTGTCGCCGGTCCACTCGGTCTGCACGATCGCTGCTCGCACGACGTTGGCCATCGCTCTCCTCTCTCGCCGAAGGGCTTCGGCTTCGATTCCGGGGTCCACCGTATCAACTCGACGCGATCCCGGGGGTGCAAAGTGTGAGAGGTCACTCGATTGCCCAACGGAGCCGGAGTGGGCGGGTGCAGCTGGTGGTGATCGGGTTGGTCTCAGGGCAGAAGCTCGAATGCGTCGGAGTGGGAAGGGCCAAGGGCGGAGAAGTGCCTGCGGTCCAGCGTCGCCATCGCTTTGATCCCACTGCGCTCGGCCGCCACCAGGACCTGACCATCGACCGTTCCCGGAGACAGGCTCCGAAACTGGCCACCAGGTCGGCGCTCCTCGAGCGGAATGGGTTTCTGTCTCTCGTCCCGAATGGGGTGACTTCGGCACCATGGTGTTGGCGACGTGAGGAGGACTCCCGTGACATGTCGGCGCAGGTGTTCGGTCGCGGAATGTGCGGACGGCCGCGGGTATGTCCGCGTTTGTTCCCGGCCCACCGCCATCCTGCTCGGACTCGCTGCGTCCCTCGGTTCGTGGTGGCCATGGCCGGTGGTTTCCCTACTCGCCGTCCAAGGCCTCGTGGTCGAAGCGCTGATCAGACGAGTTGGTCGGTGGTGCACTCCGAAGCCGACTTGTCGGTCCGCATACCCTTGAACACGGGCGCGCGCAGATGCCCCGAGGAAGTGACCTCTCGATACTCGACCACGGCGACCAGCTCAGCCCGCACCCACCGCACCGAGTCGGCGTCGGGGACCCGCTCAACACCCAGCGGCGCTTCGTCTGCTTCGAGCAGGCCGAGCAACTCCCCCATCGCCGCGAGTGACGGCTGGTCGAATCCCGACCCGACCGAGCCGATCGACGTCAGATCATCGCC